>CAJYBN010000100.1 GCA_913064925.1 uncultured Peptococcaceae bacterium | reverse complement strand
CATATCGGGCTGGCGGATGGAGACCGGGTTGAGGCTTCCAACCTGCAGAGGCAGATACTGCATTTCTCGCCGGACCTGGGGCGTTACAAAGTGGATTCTGCCCGGGAGAAACTATGTGCTTTGAACCTGGATGTTACGGTAACCGGGTACAGGCACTGGCTAAGCGAGGACAACGGCGGGGAAATTATCACCGGTTACGACCTGGTGGTGGACGGTACGGACAATTTCATTACCCGTTTTTTGATCAACCGGATCTGTGTGGAGCAGGGTAAACCTTATATCTTCGGGGGTGTGCTGGCTTACTCCGGCCAGGTCATGACCATTTTACCCGGGCGGGGTCCCTGCCTAAACTGTATTTTTCGGCACGCGCCCACCGGAGATGCGCCGTCCTGCAGCGAGATGGGAGTGCTGGGTGCCGTGCCGGGCGTGGTGGGCGCCCTGGAAGCCGCCGAGGCCATCAAGGTGATTTTGGGCGCGGGGGAACCGCTGGTGGGCCGCCTGCTGACCATCGACATCTTGTCCATGCAGGTGCACACCGTGGAAATCAAGCGCGACCCGAATTGCCCGGTGTGCGGTGACCTGCCCTTTTCCACCCCGTGAAGGGATTGCCTAGCGGGCTGGGCGGCGTAATAATATGGCGTAATAATATAATCAAGGTATAAATTGGCACGTGGCGGTGTAAGGCATGAAGTACTTTTTGGATTTTTTGGCTGAGCTGAAAAAGGGGGAAATCGCCCCCGTGTTTCTTTTTTACGGGCCGGAGGACTACCTTCGTCACCAGGCCGTGCGCCGCCTGCGGGAGGCCCTACTGCCGCCGGGCGCGGAGGAATTTGATTACCAAGTGCTGGACGGAACTACGGTGGGCGTCCGGGACATCGTTTCCGCCGCGGGTTATAAACCGCTGATGGCCGGGCGACGGCTGGTGGTGGTGCGCAATACCGTCCTGTTCCGGGCTTCGCCGGGCAAGGGAGACGGGGGCGAAGAACACTTCCTGGCCTATCTTTCTTCACCAAGTAGTTCTACCTGCCTGGTTTTGGAAACCCCGCAGGACGTTGATCGCCGGAGGAAAATATATAAAGAAGTGACGAGGGTGGGCCGGGCTATCCAGTTTGCCAGGCTGAAGCCCGCCGACCTAGTCAAGTGGCTGGCCAAGCTGGCCGGGGAGGAAGGCTGCACGCTGCGCCGGGAAGCGGCGGAGGAACTATTGGCCCGTTGCGGCCGGGACATGTATACGCTTTATAATGAGATGCAAAAACTGGTTTGTTTTGCGGGAGCGGGGAGATCCATCGGGCCGGAAGCAGTGCGGGAACTGGTAACCGGCCGCGCGGAGGAAAGCATTTTTGAAGTAGTGGATGCCATTGGGGAGAAGAACTGCCCGCTGGCGCTGGCCGGAATTCGCCGCTTGCTGCTGTCCGGCCACCAGCCCCAGCAGATCATCGGCATGACGGCCAGGCAGCTGCGGCTTATATGGCAAGTTAAGCAGCTGGCCGGAGCCGGTTACAGCCGTGAGCAAATTATTTCCGTACTGCAGTTGCATCCCTTCGTTTACAGGAAAATCCACGCGCAAAGGAACAATTTCCGCGCGGAACAGCTGGTTAAAGCGATAAACGAACTCAACGAGTTGGATTACAAGTTTAAAACCGGGCGCGTTGCCTTTTACCCGGGCATGGAAACTTTTATCCTGCGGGTATGCGCGGAAAAATAATAAACCACCCGTCAATGTTGCTGGGTGGTTGTTTTTTACCCGGCCATTTTGTTAAATGACTTGGTCAATCGCGACTTGGTGCGGGCGGCTTTATTTTTATGCACGACGCCCTTGGTAACGGCCTTGTCTATGGTGATAAGCGCCCGGCGCAGTTTGGCTTGTGCTTCTTCCATGTTTCCACCGGCCAGAGCTTCTCTAAACCTGCGGATGGCTGTGCGCACGGTGGACTTGATGCGCCGGTTCCGCTCGGTTTTTTTCCTGATGACGCGTACCCGCTTGGCGGCCGACTTGGTATTAGGCATACTTCTCTCACCTCCCAGCAGGAACAATTTTACCATGCGCTTTAAAAAAAAGCAAGGTCCACCCGTATAGGGGTGGCTTTTTGGGTTAATTATAAAAATAAATTCGGGAAAAGGGAGGTGTGATAAGTGACCCAGTGGATCGGACTGATAGTTCGTTTTGTTGTCTCTGCACTAGTATTAATTGTTGTCAGCTGGTTGGCCCCCGGTTTTGTGGTGCGGGGCGGGTTCGTGGGCGCCCTGATTGCGGCGGCGGTCATTGCCATATTGGGTTATGTGGCTGAAGCACTGCTGGGCGATAAGATTTCTCCCCAAAACCGCGGCATTGTGGGGTTTATAACGGCGGCCGTGGTAATTTACCTGGCCCAGTTCATCATCCCCAACTTGCTTAGCGTCAGCCTGGCCGGCGCTCTCATATCGGCCTTCGTGGTCGGGCTGATCGATGCCGTGGTACCCACGGTGTTACGCTAAGGAAAACCCGCCGTCATGTTGGCGGGGGCGGTTGTTAAAAACCTCATGAGGCGCTTCCGGTAACGGAAGCGCCTTTTGTAATCACTCTGGCTGCCGTTTTGGCGGGGTTTTGTCTGTCATAATTGTCCCCCGCGGGGCATAGTATAGAACATGTCCCGGCAGGGAGGATTATTTATGTACCCCGCTTACTACCATAATGGCCGCCGGTATAAGGCGGCCAAGGGTATGAAGCTGCTGTTATACCTGCTCGCGCTGCTGGTCGTAATCAAATCGGGCGGGTACTTGGCGGTGTGGGCTTCCGCTCAGCCCCATAGCGGGCGTGGGATACTTAACCTGGTGATGTCTTGGAGCGAACGCGATCCCTGCGGCATTTTACGGGTTGGGATACCGCTGTTGGCTTGGGTAAGCAACGGGGGTGAAGATATTCCGCAAATTGTTTCGCCGAGCGACCTGGCGGCGCCGCTGTTTAGAATGTTTCGGCTGGACAGGCAGCATCCCTTGGACTTGCTGCAGTCTGAAATACCTTTGCTTGCCGCCGCCGTCGCGGCCGAAAAGCAGGTTGTAACATCTGTGACGCCGGTTGCCCGGGAGGAACTCATACCCGACGAAGAAAGCGTTGTTTCTCCCGTTCCCCTTTCGGAGGAAAGCCTGGTGGCCATTTACAATACCCATACCGGCGAGACTTATGCCCTGACCGACGGGCTGGAGCGGCTGCACGAAAAGCGGGGCGGGGTGGTCAAGGTGGCTGAGGCTTTGGAAAGGGAACTGGAGGAAAAGTACGGCATCCGCGTGGCCCGCTCCGACGTCATCCACGATGCCAACTACAGCACCTCATACGCCCGTTCCCAGGAGACCCTGCGCGGTTTGTTGGCAGACAACCCCTCGACCCAGGTGGTGCTGGACATCCACCGCGATGCGGGCAAATCGCGGGAAAACAGCATAGTAACAGTGAACGGGCAAACAGTGGCGCCGGTGTTGATTGTCGTTGGTTCCGACGCCCGGGCGCCCTTTCCCACCTGGCGGCAAAATTACAACTTTGCCCGGGAACTGGCTGCGGAAATTGACCGCCAGCACCCCGGGCTGTGTCTGGGCGTGCGCATCAAGGAGGGGCGCTATAACCAGTTTCTCCACCCGCGGGCGGTGCTGCTGGAAGTGGGCAGTGTGAGCAATTCCACCGAAGAAGCGGTTCGCTCCGCCCGCCTGCTGGCCGGCCCCGTGGCCGAGATGGTACGGCGCTGCCTAGACGGGGAGGAATAGAAAAAAATGGTTTGGCAACAATAAAATACAAAAAAACACGTCGAGGCGGTGTTAACGTGGAAACACCCAGTAGAGCCATGCTGGTAAGCCTTGGTCTTTTTATTGGCATTGTTTTTTTCTGTATCAATATATCCCTGCTCAATTACAACCACACGGTGGCGCCCGATGAGCACCTGTGCCTGGCTGATTGGCGGTTGAAGGGGCAAGAGCTGGAAATAAACCTGGTGGGCGAAACCGTACGCCTGCCGCTACCCGGGGAGGCGGCGGAAATGGAAAAATGGGTAAAAGTCTTTTGGCGGCGTGGCCGGGTGGAGGTGGAGCAGCAACTTGTTTCGTGGCGCCGAGCGTTGAATGGGCTGATGGCTGATGCACGGGAATTATGGAAATATGTCAAAAACAAAGCAGATTCCTTAAAAATGACTCAAAATTTAAAAATATAATTATACTTCTGGCTTATCGTTAAAATTTCCTGTGGTGTTTCCGCGGCAGTGGCCACCGGGGGCGCCATTCGCGCCAGGCCCATCATTGCGGTTATGGTTTCCATGCTCATCGTGGTTTTTGCCATGATTGAGCTGCTTATCCTGCCTCCGTTGTATACGGCCACCTTGGACCACGAGCCTATCGTGGCCGGCGCCGCCATGGGTATGACGGTTAAGACCGACGGTGCGGACGCGGCGGCGGGCGCAGTGCTGGACGAAATGATGCGGGCCAAGGCCGCGGCGGCAGGCACCATGTGGCAGGAAGGCTGGATTTTAACCTCGGCGGTCATGACCAAAATTTGGATTGACATGTTCATAGGCGTCTGGGCGTTTGTCCTGGCCCTTATCTGGGTTTATAAGGTGGAGCGGCAACCGGGCCAAGTTATGGTGGGCAAGTCGGAAATATGGCACCGCTTCCCCAAGTTCGTGCTCGGTTACTTGTTCACCTGGTTCGTGTACTTGGGCATTGCGGTATTCCTGCCTGACTTGGTTGAGGCTGCCATGGTTGGCGCCAAGACGGTGCAAAGCCCCATGCGTAAGATGATGTTCATGCTCACCTTCGTCAGTATCGGTATTATTACCGACTTCAGCAAGCTGAAGGGCATGGGCAGGCTGGCGCTGCTGTACGGTATAGCCCTGTTCCTGATCATTGCTCCCATTGCCCTTATCGTGGCCTATATATTCCACCATGGTATGATGCCTCCTCTCGCTTCGTAAACCGTTACCTTGCCGGGTATGTGGTAAGCCAAGGAACAGCGGTTCGTTCGGACTGGCTGTTCCTTTTTTTCTTTTCAGGCAGCCGGGCTGATGCTATAATATTATGAATTGACTGCTTGATGGAGGGGAGAAGGTTTTCCGGTGGAAAGAACCCAGGCGCGTATCAGAAACTTTTGCATCATCGCCCACATCGATCACGGCAAATCCACCCTGGCGGACAGGCTGCTTGAGCAAACCGGTGCCCTGACCCGGAGGGAAATGGCCGAGCAGGTGCTGGACCAAATGGACCTGGAGCGGGAGCGGGGTATTACCATCAAGCTGCAGGCCGTGCGGTTGGATTACCGGGCCAAGGACGGGTGTAACTATGTTTTAAACCTCATTGACACCCCCGGCCACGTCGATTTTACCTACGAGGTTTCCCGCAGCCTGGCGGCCTGCGAGGGCGCGCTGCTGGTTGTGGACGCCGCCCAGGGCATTGAAGCCCAGACGCTGGCCAACGTGTATATGGCCATCGATCACGACCTGGAAATCATACCGGTGATAAACAAAATAGATTTGCCCGCCGCCGACCCGGAACGGGTAAGGAGGGAGATAGAGGACGTCATCGGGCTGGACGCCTCGGAAGCGGTACTGGTGTCGGCCAAGCACGGAACCGGCGTCGAGGAGGTACTGCACCAGATAGTCAAAAAAGTTCCCCCGCCGCAGGGTGAAGACGACGCACCCCTGCAGGCCCTCATATTTGATTCCCACTATGACCCATATAAGGGAGTGATAGCTTACATCCGGGTGGTGCAGGGCCGCATTGCCAAGGGTATGCCTATTAAAATGATGGCTACCGGTAAGGAGTTCGAGGTCAGCGAGGTGGGGGTTTTCAGGCCCGCCCCCGCCGTCATAGATGAGCTTCGCGCCGGTGAAGTGGGCTACCTGGCCGCCGGCATAAAGAACGTCAAGGACAGCCGGGTGGGGGACACCGTTACGGATGCCCGCCGCCCCGCGGCACAACCCCTGCCCGGCTACCGCCAGGTGAAGCCCATGGTTTACTGCGGTCTTTACCCGGTGGACTCGGCCGATTACGAGGACCTGCGGGATGCGCTGGACAAGCTGCAGCTGAACGACGCTGCCCTGGTGTACGAGCCGGAGACATCTGAGGCCCTGGGTTTCGGATTTCGCTGTGGTTTCTTGGGCCTGCTGCACATGGAAATCATCCAGGAACGGCTGGAGCGGGAATACGGTCTGAGCCTCATTACCACCGCACCCAACGTAGTTTATCGGGCCCATACCACTTCCGGCGAAGTGCTGGAAATAGACAACCCCAGCAAGATGCCGCCGGCCAATAAAATAGAAACCATGGAAGAGCCTTTTGTATCGGCTACCGTGATGGTACCCCACGATTACGTGGGCGCGGTGATGGAGCTTTGCCAGGACCGGCGGGGTAACTTCCGGGACATGAATTACATGAGCCAAAACAGGGTGATTATAAAGTACGACCTGCCCCTCAGCGAAATTATTTTTGATTTTTTCGACCAACTCAAGTCGCGGACCAGGGGATACGCTTCCTTGGACTACGAGCTGGCCGGTTACCGGGCATCGAACCTGGTGAAAATGGATATCCTGGTCAACGGAGAACCGCTGGATGCCCTGAGCACCATCGTGCACCGGGACAAGGCCTACCAGCGCGGCCGGGCGCTGGTAGAAAAGCTGCGGGGCTTGATACCCCGCCACCTGTTTGAAATTCCGCTGCAGGCAGCCGTGGGCAATAAGGTCATCGCTCGGGAAACCATTCGGGCCCGCCGCAAAGACGTGCTGGCCAAGTGCTACGGGGGTGACGTCACCCGCAAGCGCAAGTTACTGGAAAGGCAAAAGGAGGGTAAGCGGCGCATGAAGCAGGTGGGTAGCGTGGAAATACCGCAGGAAGCTTTTATGGCTGTGTTGAGCATTGGCGAAGAATAGGCGCTTTACGTGGCTGAATGCCCGCCGCGCCGGGACGGGCGCGGCGTTGCCCGCCGGGAGCCGCAGTGTGCCGGCAAAGCGGGGTGAAAGAAGCTAGTGAACGGAGGTAGCAGCGCGGGTGTCCCCGCGTCGGTTTATGTGCACGTACCTTTTTGTGCCCGTAAGTGCTTCTATTGCGACTTTGTTTCCTATCCTTACGAAGCAGCGGCAGCCCGCAGGTACGTGGCCGCCCTGCGGCGTGAGGTGGAGCTGAGGGCTGCGGGTGCAGAAGGTAAACAGGAAGTGGCCACTGTTTACGTAGGCGGCGGTACCCCCACCTGTTTATCACAAGACCTGCTGGTGGAAATAATATCATTAATAAGAGAGTATTTTGTTTTCCGGCCGGGCTTGGAATTTACCGTGGAAGTCAACCCCGGTACCGTGAACAGAGCAAAGTTTGCCGTGCTGCGCCGGTTGGGAGTCAACCGCATCAGTATCGGTGCCCAGGCCTGCTGTACCAAGACGCTGCGCGTTTTAGGCCGAGCCCATACGCACGAGCAAACCGCCGATGCCGTGCGGCAGGCCCGGGAGGCGGGTTTTGACAATATCAATCTGGATTTGATTTACGGGGTGCCTGGCCAGACTTCTGCCGGGTGGCGGCGCTGCCTGGAACTTATTACGGCCTTACAGCCCGAACATATTTCCGCGTACGGGCTGCAGCTGGAGCCGGGCACGCCGCTGCATGAGATGGTGAACCGGGGACTGCTGGCGCCCTGCGCTGAGGAGACGCAGGTTGTGATGTATTACGACGCCGTGGACACGTTAACCGCCGCCGGGTACAACCACTACGAGCTGTCCAATTTTGCTCGGCCGGGCAGGGAATGCCGGCATAACCTCGTGTACTGGCAAAATGGGGAATACCTCGGGCTGGGACCCACCGCCCATTCGCACCTGCACGGCCGGCGCCAGGCCAACGAGAGCGATCTGGAAAAATACGCCGCCGTTTTGGCTGAGGGACGGCTGCCGCTGGCCTGGTCCGAGGAGGTCGACCGCGCCGGCCGTATTTTTGAAACCATCTTTTTAGGCCTGCGGCTAACTGCCGGGCTGGACATAGAAGATTTCCGTCAGCGGTTTGGCTGCACGCCGGTAGATTTATACCCGGCCGTCATAGCCGGCGCGGTAAACAAGGGATTATTGGAACTGCGCGGTAAATACATGCGCCTGACCCGCCGCGGCCTGGTGGTGGCCAACGCGGTCATGGCCGAATTCGCCCCGGGTGATAATTCTTGACAAATGACATTACCGGTGCTATGTTGTTATTAGGTGTTAGCACTCAATGCATGAGAGTGCTAACAGGGAGGTGTTTGCCAGCCATGACTTTGGACGCAAGAAAGGAACATATTTTGCTGGCCATTATCCAGGATTACATCACTACCGCGGAGCCGGTGGGATCTCGCACCATTGCCCGTAAATATAAGCTCGGCGTCAGCCCGGCCACCATCCGCAACGAAATGGCCGACCTGGAGGAAATGGGCTACATAGAACAGCCACATACTTCGGCCGGTCGCATACCATCCGACCGGGGTTACCGTTATTACGTGGACAACTTGATGAAGCGCCAGGAACTGAGCAAGGAAGAGGAGAAACTGGTGCTGGACAGCTACCTGACAAAAGTGCAGGACGTTGGCCAGGTACTGCGCCGTACCGGCCAGCTTTTGTCGCGGATAACCAATTACACGGCGGTGGTGTTTACCGCCCATTATGGGAAAACCAAGTTTAAACACATCAACTTGGTATACATGAGCTCCGGGCAGTGCATGGTGGTGGTGGTAACCGATGCCGGGTCCGTACATTACCGCATTATTGACATACCAGAAAGCATCGGACCGGCCGACCTGGAAACCATCTCTGCCGTGTTGAACCGAAAGTTGCAGGGTCAATCCATGGAAAACATCAAACTTACGCTTATCAAAGAAATTTACTTTGAGCTGGCTAAGCAAAAGCACATTTTAAATATGGCCATGGATTTAATACGGGACAGCCTGGCCGTGGAAACAGAAGAAAAAATATACCTGGGCGGCGTATTCAACATTTTAAACCAGCCCGAGTTTCATAACGTGGAGAAAGTTAAGACCCTGTTGAGCTTGCTGGAGCAGGAGCAGGAATTGGCCAATATAATGGTGGATGTATTCCAGGTTGAGGGGGTAACCGCCCGTATCGGGGAGGAAATTACCAACGAAAGGATGAAGGACTGCAGCGTGGTAATGGCCGGTTACCGCGCGGGGGGCAAACCCTTGGGCGGTATCGGGCTGATTGGCCCTACGCGGATGGATTATGCCAGGGCCTTTGCCGTGGTGGAATACATGACCAAGAATCTGTCCCTGGTAATGGAAAGGTTGCTCTGCGGCCGGAATCGATGACAGATGGATCCGACCGGCCCAGCAAATTTCCAGCAAATTTTCTTCTTTTTGGGCTTGCAAAGGAGTGAAATACGATGCCGGGAAATGATAATAATAATGGCCGAGAAAAGGAACAGAAACAGCTTGACCAGGCACCCGACGTGGAGGTGCAGGAACTGCCGGAACAGCCTGTTGTGACAGCCGGCGAGGACGCAGCGGACGCAGAAGGCGCTGGAGAAGCCGTGCCGGCAGGAGAAGATTCTGCGCCAAGCCCGGCTGAACCCCGGGAGGAACAGGTAGACGTGGAAAAGTTGCAGCAGGAACTGGCGGAATGCCAAGCCAAAGCCGAGGAGTATTTCAACCGGCTGGTACGCCTGCAGGCTGATTTCGAAAATTTCCGCAAGCGCGTGCAGCGGGAAAAGGAAGAACTGTTGGCTTATGCTTCCGCATCTCTCTGCGAGGCTTTATTGCCTGTTCTGGACAACTTCCAGCTGGCTCTTGCCGCTAAGCAAGAGGATCCGGCGAAAGTGGTGGAGGGCGTGGAGATGATTTACCGCCAGCTGATGGAAGTGCTAGAAAAAGAAGGGTTGAAACCCGTGGCCACCGTGGGCGAGAAATTCGACCCCACCAAGCACGAGGCGGTAATGCAGGAAACGTCGGGCAATTACC
>CAJYBN010000099.1 GCA_913064925.1 uncultured Peptococcaceae bacterium | reverse complement strand
AACACTACGTCGCAAAAGGCGGGAATGTAAGCGCCGCCCGCCGCGGAAGGACCGAACAGGAGGCAGATCTGGGGTACCATGCCGGACATTTTTACCTCATTGTAGAAAATGCGGCCCGCGCCCCGCCTCCCCGGGAACATTTCCACCTGGTCGGTGATCCGGGCCCCGGCGGAGTCCACCAGGTACAGCATGGGCACCTTCAAATTCATGGCCGTTTCCTGGATGCGGATGATCTTTTCCACCGTACGCCAGCCCCAGGACCCGGCCTTTACCGTGGAATCGTTGGCCATTACGCAAACGGTGCGCCCGTGAATCTTGCCCACTACGGTGACCACGCCGTCGGCCGGCAGCCCGTCCGCCAGGTTGTTGGCCCACAGCCCGTCTTCCGCCACAATGGAACCTGAGTCCAGCAGCAGCTCCAGCCTCTCCCGGACAAACATCTTGCCCTTCTTGGCATTGCTCTCGTGGTACTTGGGAGCGCCGCCCTTCTTTATCTGCGTTTCCTTTTCCTTCAACTCCATGTCCAAATCTTTCAAAGTTCTTTCACTCACCATTCTCATCTCCCCAACTTGATCTGTTCCGGGCGTAAAGACTATTTACACCACCGCCCGCTTTATCTCACCAGGCTTAGTCCGCCCTGGCTGAAAAGTACTCCAGTATTGCCCGTCACACGTTGCGCATGCGACTGGATACTCACCTCCGCCTTTTGATTGACCAGATAAGCATTTATTTTAAATTTAAGTGCAAAAACAATGCCACCCCGCAGCGGCCTCCAAAGCGGCAGGCGCCGCGCAGCATATGCCCGGCCGGCAGCGGCAGGCGCGGCGCGGTACAAGAGGGCTGCCGGCGGCGGGAGACGCGTAGCGCAGCGGGCCGGCGACGGCAGATAACGTGCAGCGCAAGCAAGCCGGAAGCGGAGGTAAATTATAACCAGTTGTAAACAGCAAAGCGTCACTTTTGTTTACACTTAGGGAAAAGGGGGCCACCCAAAACATTAAGCCCCCGCCGTCACATGCCAAGTGCAACGGCAGGGGCTTAAAGTACCGTCTCGACAGGTTTTATCGCCATACTGTCCCTCCCCGGTAAACGGTCATTTGACGGCCCGCAGGACCGCGAACTTGTTGTTCTTCGCCAAGCCCGGCTTGGAGCTGTCCTGCTTGTCATCCTCGCGCAGCATTTCCGCGCGCGCCAATTCCGCGCGGTAAAACGGCTCCTCCAGGTTTTTTGCCATCCACTGGCCGATTTTAGCAAACACTTTCATTTTCATCTTCATCACCTTCTTAGCCAATAACGTAAACTTTTATTTTTATCATACCCATTTCCGCAAAAATTGAAATAAAATCCCGGCGAATGACCGTTTTACCAAGGCGAAAGTTTCACAAGCGGCCCGGCACCCGGCCGGCGGCACCTGCATAATGTTATATATAACCCTAAACACCTGTTGCGCCGGCGGCAGCCCGCAAGCGCCATGCGAGAGCAGCTTAAGGAAAAGTTCTGATGGCCGCGTCCTTGCCCGCGGGCAAGCAGCCTTTTCCTTCCCCGCATTTGAATTGACTTATTAATTGACATGTTCTCGAAATAGTTTTAAACTATTGTAAATAACTCTTTTAGGGGGAGGAAAAGTGAGTACCATTCTTGCCAGCAAATTAGATCCTAACTTTTTTAATGAGGTTGTGTCCAAAGCCTGTACCCACAAGAACCGGGAGGACTTGTACAACTGTCTAGCGTGCGGCATGTGCAGCGCGGGCTGTCCCTATAACGGGGTCCACGATAATGCCGACCCGAGAAAATTTATCCGCATGCTGGTGCTGGGCATGAGGGAGGAAGTTTTAAATTCCGATTTCATCTGGGCCTGCACCCAGTGCGGCCGCTGCACCATGGAATGCCCCATGAACGTGGAAGTAATGACCCTGGTGCGCACCATCAGGGGCAACTTCGGGCTCCGGGCACCCGGTTTCCTGCAGGATGTGGTTGACGCCCAGATCAAAACCGGCAACCAAATGGAGGTATCTACCGAAGACTACCTGGAAACGCTGGAATGGATGGAAGAAGAACTGCAGGAAGAAGTGGGGGACCCCAACGCTAAAATTCCCGTGGACAAGGAAGGGGCCGAATTCCTGTTCCTGTGGGATCCCAGGGAGATTAAGTATTATCCCAACGACGTCTTGAGCATTGCCAAGATTATGTGGTACGTGGGCGCTGACTGGACCTGCAGCAGCAAATGGTGGGACGCCACGCACTACGCCCTGTTCAACGGTAATGACGAAGAAGCGCGCATCATTACACAGCGGTACGCCGATGAAGTCAAGCGCCTTAAGGTCAAGGAACTGGTGGTAACCGAGTGCGGCCACGCCACCCACGCCAACAAGTGGGGTCCTAAAGTCTGGTTAGACAAGGATAATACATACCCCGTCAAAAGCATCGTAGAGAAATATGTGGAGTGGTTCGAAGCCGGCTTGCTGAAAGTTGACCCGGAAAAGAACCCCGATCCCATAACCCTGCACGATCCTTGCAACAGCGTGCGCAAACAGGGTCTGGGCGACGTCATGCGTTACGTCATGAAAAGAACGGTGAAAGAATTCCGCGAAATGAACCCCCACGGCGTTTTCAACTACTGCTGCGGCGGCGGCGGCGGGCTGCTCTCCATGGGCAAGGACATCTATCCGTACCGGATGGCCAAGGGTAAACTGAAAGCAGAGCAAATCAAGGAAACGGGCTGCAAGCTCATTGCCTGCCCCTGCCACAACTGCTTCGACCAGTTAACCGATATCATAAAATACTACGAGCTGGAAGGCTGTAAGGTTATACACCTGCACCACCTGATCAGCCATGCCCTCATCATGGAAGAAAAACCTTAAAGTTCCCTGCGCTGCGCTCCCGGGTAACAAAAACCGGTTACTGCAAATCCCCCCTGTGGGGGATTTTTTTACTTGCCGGCGCCAGTGATATAAAGCACAAACAAAACTCCAGGGCGCAATCTTCCCGGCTAAGTATGTTGTGATGGCGCCAATGATATAAAGCACAAACAAAACCCCGCCGCGCATTCCGGGGCCGTTTTTCACTGGAACATTTTCACCAATTCGGTGCATACCGCATCCAGGTCCAGGGCTTCCGGTTCCAGCAGGTACTGCAGGCAAAGGCCGTCGATGGCGGCCAGCAGTATGGCCGCCCGCGCATCCTTCGCGGCGGGGCTCAAATTAACCCTGATCTTGCCCAGGGCGCTCCTGATGTCCTGCCGCCAGTTCTCATACTTGTCCCTGAACTTCTCTGCGAAGGTCTTGTTGTCCAGCAGCGCCTCCTGCACCAGGTAGTAGTTTATTTTCATTAGGAAGTCATATTTCAGGAGGCTGCGGAAAATGAGAACAAAAAGTTCCTTGCTGATCTCCCCTTCACCCTCCTGCAGCACCCTGGCTACCAGCTCGGTAATTTCCCTGATGCTAATGTCCAGTATGTCGTACAAAAGGTCGTTCTTGGACCGGTAATAGTAAAACAGGGTCCCCTTGCTGATCCCGGCGGCGGCAGCCACGTCGGCAAGGGTGGCCTGGTAAATACCCTTTTCGGAAAACACCTTGATGGAACTTTCCAAGATCTTTTTTTTGTTCTCCTGCATTTCCCGCCCCCCTGTTCGCCGGTAAGCTATTAAGCTACATTTATTATCCACGCTGGATAGTAAAAAGACAACATTTTTAAATTTTTTAAATATTTTTAATTTAATCTTGACGGTCCGTAACGGCCGGCCGTATAATTACTTTAAGCAATCGGTCGGCTGGCCGACCGACAAATTAATTTAATTCTAAGGGGGTCGATTGCATGGCCAATATGAACGTTGTGATACTGGGCGGGGCCGGAGACATGGGCGGCCGGGTGGTAAAAGAACTGTATAAAAGCGGCGAAGTTAACGTGACCGTTGCCGATTACCGGGTGGACCGGGCGCAGAAGCTGGCCGGGGACCTGGGTCCCGGCGTAACAGTCAAATTTGCAGACGCCAACAGCCGGGCATCGCTGGCGGAAGTCCTGCGCGGCGCGGACTTGTGTATAAACTGCGTGGGACCCTTTTACAGATACGCCTTTGATATCGCCGCCGCGGCCATCCATGCGGGAGTAAACTACATAGACATCTGTGACGATGACGACGCCACCCTGGCGCTGCTCTCTCTGGACGGTATGGCCCGCCGCAAGAACGTGAGCCTGCTTATCGGTATGGGCTGGACGCCGGGTATAAGCAACCTGCTGGCGCTGCATGCCGCCCGGCAGATGGACGCCGCCGAAGAAATCGACATGACCTGGGTGGGCAGCGCCTCCGACAGCGAGGGCATTGCGGTGATCAAGCACGTGCTGCACGCCGTCACCCGCCGCACGCCCATGTACGAGGATTACCGCTGGGTTGAAGTGCCGGCGCTCACCGGGGAAAAAGCAGTCCCGTTCCCCGAACCCATCGGTACCGTCAACGCTTACTACTGCGGCCACCCCGAACCCGTCACCTTGCCGCGGTTTATGGACGGCCTGAAAAGGGTAAGCCTTAGGGGTTACTTGCTGCCGCAGGAGTTAAACCAGTTGACCAAAACGCTTATTGACCTGGAACTGCTCAACAGCATGCCGAAAAAGGACGCGCTGGCCGGGCTGCTGCAGACCATGCTGCCTTTTCTGCGCAACCTGGGCGGCAAGGCGGCCCCACCCCTGTCGGGCATCAGGGTGGACGTGGCCGGTCACAAAGACGGCCGCCCGGTGATTAAAAGCTACTGCGCCGTCGACAGCATGGACCGGCTGACCGGCATACCGCCGGCGGTGGCCGCCCTGCTAGTTGCCAGGGGAATGCTGGTCCTGCCGGCGGGGGTATACGCTCCCGAAGGCTGCCTGGATCCGGCTGTATTTCTCGCGGAACTGGCCCAGCGGAAAATCGAGGTCAAAGAAATAGCCCCGGAAAACGGGAAGTGAAACGCGCGTGACCACGGCGCAAGAAATATACAGATCATTGCCGGCATGTTCACCGGCAAGCTCAACCCGGCCAGGGAATACGCCAAGGGAAACTTATAGTTTACCGGCTTGCCCAAGGACGAAGTAAGAATCGACGCCATTATCCAGTACATGTGGAGTTGAAAGGCATGCCGGCGCTGCAAAGGGTGGCGCTGCAAAGGGTACTGAAGCTGAAGGTTTGGCTAATAAAACAACGGGAGGAATAGCTGTGTGCAGGGTCCTGACGGCGGTCACGGCCAAGCCGGTTAGCACGGCAAATTTCAGCAACCCGGTCAAGGGCATGCGCCGGCCCTCGACGGCCAGGCCGAAACCGCAGATGCCGAACAGGGCGCAGCCTTTGAAAACATTCATTCTGCGCCCGGAACAAAAATCCTTGTCGGCCGCGCAGGCCCCCGCGAAATATTAGGCATGCGGGCTGTCGCAGGCGCGCCGCAATATGCCGTCCAGTTCATCGATCAGGGGCATCCTGGGGTTGGTGGTGGACTGGTCCTGCAGCAACGGGCCGCTTTTAAGCGCGGCCGCCGGGCGCCCGCGGTTTACCCCTAAAAGAAGCGGCCCTCTCCCTCGTCCTCCCGGTCATTGTTCACCTGGTGGTGGAAAACGGCCTCCAGGTCATCCGTGTCGTAGCCGGTGGGGCGCACCCGCAGCCGGCTGACCACTCTTTTGACCCCCCGGGCTTTTTCCGCCGCCTTAACGGCCTCCCGTTCCTCGGCCGGGTCTTCTACCGTGCCCATGAGAAAAACGGTGCCGTCAGCGGACTTGGCCCCCACGTGCCGCAGGTTAACACGGGGATTGGCATGCAACTCCTCCATTACCTCACCCGTAACAGATTCGTCGTTTATGGCCCCGTCCGTACTGACGGCCACTCCCAGGTCCACCCCCGCTACGCCCGGCATGCCGGCCAGGATTTCTTCCAGTCGTTTTATCTCCGCCAGTGTGTCAACCACCCCGCTAACCTGCACCCTGCCATCCACCACCCGGGCTTTGAGGCCATACGACCGCAGGTCCTTATCGTTGTCCAGCATTTCCTGCACCCTGCGCTGCAGCATGTCATCTTTGTTTTCCGTCACCGTAATGCACCCCCGGTTGTTTTTCCTTATTATTGCCGGCCAGCCCCCGCGTTAAAAGCCAACGTGTGAACGCGCCATGGCAATGTTTTCCTAAATGCGGGGTTTAACCAGGAAATCGTGTACGGCCACATTATGTCCGGGCCCAACCTGGGCGTACCCAGTTACGTAGAAGGCTATATGACAGCTGACCCCGGGTAAGCTTGCATATAGCCTTTTCCCAAATGAATTTGCCATTTAAAAATACAGCGCAGGAGCAATCCTGCGCGGTTTGTTTTTTATGCGTAATAAAATGTTGTCGAGAACTAAAATTAAATCTCCAAAAAGCCATATCCGTTAATTTGTGCAAGAGGTATTTTACTTTTCATGAAATTACCCGTACCACAAGCTACCATTTCATTCTTTTCATTGTATAATGTTGATTCTCCATGTAAAAAATATTATTAATATTTACTTTATTCACCAAAAAAGTTAGGCTTTCTTTTGTCGAAGAATGCATTTAGACCCTCTTTAAAATCATTAGATAAGCTAGTTAATAATATGTTTTCCGCCTCCAAGGTCAATTGTGTATCAAAATCATTATTTATTGCTTTGTTAACAAGGATTTTGGCTCTACCAAAAGCTAGTGTCGGACCTGTTGCATAAGTACTTGCAATCTTTTTAATTTCATCTTCAAAAGAATCACTAGGCACAACCCTGCTAACCAAACCAAGATCTAAAGCATCTTTAGCGTCTATTACCCTTGCTGTAAAAATCAAATCCAAAGCCCTTGCCATACCCAGCATCTGGGTCAAAAAATAAGTTGACCCGCCATCAGGGGTAAGACCTATATTTATATAAGCCTGGTTAAATTTTGCATTTTCTGATGCTATCCTTATATCACAGGCCAGCGCCAAGCTAAAACCAGCCCCGCTAGCAAAACCGTTAACAGCAGCAATTACTGGTTTTTCAATATTCCTTATGCTGCGTATAGCTTTATGCAAAAGGTAAATTAATTTACCGAAATTATCTTTCCAATTTTCATCCTGGGCAGACTTCATCCATTTAATATCACCACCGGCGGAAAACATTTTGCCTGCCCCCGTAATTACAATAGCTCGTATGGATTTATCTTCTTTGCAGATATTCATTACTTCTATAAATTCCTGCATCATCTGGTGATTAAAGGCGTTCATGGTTTCCGGCCTGTTAAGTGTTATATAGGCAACATTATTCTCGGTCTTAAATAAAAGATGATTAAACATAATCATACCTCCCAACTGTTAAAAAATCTATTTAAAACCTGCAACCTATCTTTTGCTTCTGATATCATACTCTTTATAACATCACGAACACTTTTTACTTCGTTAATCAACCCAACACCTTGACCAATTGAAATCATGCCCGCTTCTAAATTGCCGTCTCGCACCACTTTAACATAAGCGTCCCCTCCGGCATAAGTAAGCAATTCTTCCATCGACGCCGAACGATTTTCCAACTCCAATACCTTTTTTGCGGTTTCTGTCTTTAAAACTCTAAATGCTGCATTTATTGACCTTAATGTTAAAATTGTATCAGTCTCACTGGCCTTGGTTATAGCTTCTTTTACCTTCTGGTGAGCTATGCATTCTTTTGTAGCCACAAAGCGGGTACCTATTTGCACCCCTTCGGCGCCCATCGCCAGGGCTGCAGCAAGACCTTTTCCGTCTGCAATAGCACCTGCTGCAATAATTGGTACCTCAAGTACTCGAGAAGCTTTGGGGATTAAGGACATTAGTGTTACATCATCCATTCCGGGATGGCCGCCAGCTTCAAATCCTACAATAACAACTGCGTCGACTCCCAAGCTTTCCGCTTTCTGTGCATACCTTACTCCGGGCACTACATGTACTATCTTAACACCAGCATCTTTTAAACTTTTTATATATGGTTCAGGATTACGGCCAGATGTAAAAACCGCTTTTATACCCGCTTCAATAGCACCTTCAAAGAACTCATCCATCTTGCGCCTTGTTCCTAGCGTAATATTAAGACCGATGGGTTTACTGGTAAGCTTTCTTGCCTTATTAATTTCAGCTAGCATTTCATCTTTGTTTGCAAATGAACCAGCTGTTATAAGTCCAAATCCTCCCGCTTCAGACACTGCAGCTGCCAATTCAGCACGCCCTAACCATTGCAAACCGCCTAGAATGACAGGGTATTTAATTCCCAATAGTTCGGTAACCCTAGTTTTCATAACCAACCCCTCCCAAGATTCAATTATTTTAGGCTACTAGTGGACTAATGATATATAAATATTTGATATGTCAAATAATTTAATAAAAAAATATAATCTACCCCCCTTCTAAACTTTTAGTTGTTCAATTTTTGTTAAAAGGCTAATAAACATATCACGCTCTTTTTTACTTAAATTGGAAATAATCTTATCGTTAAAATCTTGCGCAATAGGAAAAACAGTCTCAGCTAACTTTTTGCCTTTTTCTGTTAATAAAATTCGAAAAGCCCTCCTGTCCTCAGAATCAACCTGCCTCTTAACAAGGTTTTCTTTTTCTAATCGATCAACTAGACCGGTAATAGCTGAACTATCCAAATTCAGCCGCTCTGCAAGCTCTTTGATAAGTGATCCATTGTTTTCAAGGAGCGAGAAAAGAATAAAAGACTGGGCAATAGTTATACCATAATCTGCATATTTAGAATTGTAATATTTTTGAATTTTTCTAGTTGCAGAGCCTATTTTAAAGCATAAAAAATCTGTAAAGCTGTTATGCAATCCAGCCACCTACTTACATAAACTTAATATTTTATATGTAAATATACCACACATAAAGTAATGCAATATATAATTTCTGTCAAGAACTTTTTAAGGATTGTTATGTAGTACAAAGACAAAGCGCAGGAGCAATCCTGCGCAGTATGTTTACGCAGTATGTTTATAATATAATGTGCCAAATAATTAAGGTCTTACCATTGCCCACAGCATAGAAACCTCCGGCCGGGTGTTTAAACTAACAACTTTCAACCTTTCAACACCTGGCACCGATGATGATTTCTTCTAGAGGCCGCTTGGGAACGTGGTGCACGTCCTGCTCATCGCGCCAGTACTTGATATCGTCGCCGGCCGTCTCGATGACCACGGTTTCCGCGGGCTTGCCCAGGGCTATAACCAACAGTATCTCGTACCGCGCCGGAATATGCAGGTTTTCCCGCAGCTTGTCCCTTTTCACGGACGCCAGGATGCAGCCCCCCAGGCCGGCCTCGGTCGCCCCCAATAGTATACTCTGGCAGGCAATGCCCGCGTCCACGTGCACCAACGGGCTGCTGATCTCGGTATCGTGCAGCACGACGATGTAAGCCGCGGGCCTTTCGCCTTCCTGCGGCCCGCCCCAGTCCTTTAGGTAGGCGGCCCAGGCCAGGGTTTCAAACACCAGGGCGTTTTTTTCCGCTTCCCAGCATAACAAGTATTTCAGCGGCTGCTTGTTGGCCGCCGACGCTGACAGCCTGGCCAGGTTGACCAGCTGTTCCAAGGTTTCCCTGGTAACGGGCACGTCCTGCGCAAACCGCCGGTAGCTCCTGTTCTTTTTCACTAAATCCAGCATCATAGGTACCACTCCCCGCAAGCTTAATTTTTATCAAACTACCTGTACCTGTTATAATTAATTCGCCGGCGGCAAAATTATTCCTTTTTGGAGAAAACCGGGGCCGAGCGCGCGGTGCGGGGCCGGCGGCTGGCATCACCGTTCCTTGAACAGCCCGTACATGAACATCTCGACCAGCTGGCCGGTGGTTTCTTCAAAGGTGAGGTCGTTGTCCAGAATGAATTCCGGGTTGATCACGGCCTGGATGGAGGCTAAAAAAGCCGCGGTGATAATCCTGGGGTCGATTTCCCGCAGGTTCTTATCCTTGTTTTTATTGACCAGG
>CAJYBN010000098.1 GCA_913064925.1 uncultured Peptococcaceae bacterium | reverse complement strand
TCAGCTAACCTGCTGGCCATTTCCACCCTTACTTCACCCAAGCTGGGCGAGCGGCGGCTCAGACCCGGCAATGAGGTGATAACCGTAGCCGCCGGTTTCCCCACCACCGTTACTCCCATAGTGCAAAACCGGCTGGTGCCGGTTTTCGTGGATGTGGACCTGGGGACATATAATGTCAATGTGGAGCAGCTGGAGGCCGTCATCAGCGACAAAACCAGGGCCGTCATACTGGCCCATACCATGGGGAATCCCTTTAACCTCGATGCCGTGACGGAGATTGCCCGCAAGTATGATCTCTGGCTTATCGAGGATAACTGCGATGCTCTGGGTTCCACCTACCGGGGCAGGTATACCGGTACCTTTGGGGATTTGGCCACGATTAGCTTTTACCCCGCCCATCACATTACCATGGGTGAGGGAGGGGCCGTGGTCACCAGTGACCCGCTGTTAAAACGGGTAGTTGAATCCTTGCGGGATTGGGGAAGGGATTGCTGGTGCCCGCCGGGCCATGATAATACCTGTCAGCGGCGGTTCCAGTGGCAATTGGGCACCCTGCCCTACGGGTATGATCATAAATATACTTACTCCCACCTGGGATATAACCTGAAACCAACGGATATGCAGGCAGCCATCGGGGTGGCCCAGCTGGCCAAATTACCCGCATTTATTCAGGCCCGCCGGCGCAACTTCCAGCTGTTATATAAAGGATTAAAGAAGCACGAAGATATGTTTATCCTCCCGCAGGCCGCGGAGCATGCTGAGCCCAGCTGGTTTGGTTTTTTGCTTACCCTGCGTCCCGGCGCCCCCTTTTCCCGGCAGCAGTTGATCGATTATTTGGAAGAGCACCGCATTAGGACCAGGCTCCTTTTTGCTGGAAATATCACCCGGCAGCCCGCTTTTCAAGGAGTCAGGCACAGGGTGGCGGGAGAACTGAAAAATACCGACGTGATTATGAACCGGACCTTCTGGATCGGTCTGTATCCCGGGCTGAGTGAACAGGAGATCCATTATGTCTTGAATACCATTGATGATTTTATCAAAGGGGTTAAAGCCTATGATTGACGGGGTGATCATTAAACCGCTCAGGCAGATTCCAGATGAGCGGGGTAAAATCATGCACATGTTAAAAGAAACAGACCCGGAATTTGAACGGTTCGGTGAAATATATTTTTCCGTGGTTTATCCCGGCGTGATTAAAGGGTGGCACATTCACAAAAAAATGGCCCTTAATTACGCCGTAATCCACGGGATGATCAAGCTGGTGTTATACGATGAGCGCGAGTCTTCGCCCACCAGAGGGAAAATTCAGGAGATATTTATCGGTGAGGACAATTACTGCCTGGTGAAGATACCGCCCATGGTGTGGAACGGGTTCAAAGGCGTGGGTACCCAAAAGGCTATCGTGGCCAACTGTGCCACTCTCCCCCACGACCCGCAGGAAATCGAACGCCTGGACCCGCTCAATAATCATATTCCCTATGACTGGCGGCTGAAACACCGGTAAGGTAAAGAACCCCTTCTCCAACCGGGGAGAAGGGGTTCTTAGCATTATTACTAAATTTATTTTGGTTATAATTTATGCCATAAGATGTATATGCTGGCTGCTGATTGACCGTAGGGTTGGCTTTGGGGTATTAGCTCACCCGGAGTGTGGGGCGCCATGTTGGAAATGGGCCGCCCGGGAAAACGGAATTCCTGGCCGAATAGCAGGTGCCGGGGGTATTGGCGGCTGGGCTGCGGGTGCGATCGTTTCGGCAACCAGCGCCAGGTCGTCAACCAGTAAGCCGCTCGTCCCGATGACGGGCTTTTCCAGGCAGATGACCATCTGGGCGGCCACTGCGCCTGCAGGTACTTCGCCGTATTCATTATAGTAATTCCATCTTTTTTTAGAAAGGTTACGGCTTCTTATGTTAATGACCATGCTGGGCGAAATAATTGTGCCCAATGCACTTAAAAAATTTACTTCAGCCCTGACGTTGGATGAGCATTGAACATCCTCGCTGCAATATTTCCTGGCCCGGAAGGAAAACCTGAGCGGTGTACCGGGGATGATAAAGAAAACTACCTGCGATAACTCGGCAATTGAAGTCGGGTTAGCCAGCAGCAGCGCCGATCTGATGCCGGAATGAGCAATCTCGCTGTTAATTGTAACGGTGCCCTGGGTTTGGAAGTTAGCCAGCTCATTTTCAAATCCCCTGTTTAATAGAAGCTGTTTGGCCATCAAATCCCCCCCTTTATTTACCTCTTTTCTAACATATTCCATTAACGCGACCTTGGTTACAAAATATTTTATAATTTTCTATATTTTAGCTTTTAGAAAGCTTTATTTTTGTTATGTAACATGCTCTCTGCTTGCGGCATATCATGGTACTAGATGTAAAAAAAGCGGGGTGGAATAATGCCAATAATCATTGGGGAGCATTCGATTGCAAATTTTTTAAACTTTGTACCCTATCACCCTGGAGAACTTATTCAGATAGGGAAGTTTAGCGGCTGCTCAATAGGGGTAACAATATTCGGGGGTGGTAAACATTTTCTTAACAACGTGGCAGCTTTTCCTTTAAAGACATATCTTTTTTTTAAACTAGGAGAAAGGCATAAAGACGGCTATTCAAAAGGTCCAACCATTATTGGTAACGATGTTGTAATTTTTTATAATGCAATAATATTATCGGGGGTCAAAATCGGGGACGGCGCCGTTGTTGGAGCCGGTGCGGTAGTCACCAAAGATGTGCCCCCTTATGCCATAGTTGCCGGAAATCCGGCCAGAATCATAAAGTACAGGTTTTCGGAAGAACAAATAAAAGCTCTGCTTAGAATTAGGTGGTGGGATTGGAGTGTTGAGGAAATTAAGGCTTTTGAAGAATACTTCTATGGGGATGTAGACACTTTTATTGCCAAAGCCTTGGAAAAAATGGAAAAAGAAGGCAGATTATAAAAACAACCCGCTTCTTTTTAGGAGAAGCGGGTTGTTTTGCGATTTGTTATTTTTCATTTTCAGGATCAGGAGCGTTACCATCTTCTGACCGGCTGGAGTTCTGGTTCTCTTGCAGCGGCGCGTTCGCGGTTTGCGATGTCATGTTGAAGAAGGGCCAGCCGGGGAAAGGCATTCCCGGGGGCTGCGGTATCGTGTTAGGTAGCGGTGGGCCGGGGAACGGCATTCCCGGTGCTTGTGGTGTGTGTTAGGCCATGGCCAGCCGGGGAACGGCATTCCCGGGGTTTGCGGCGTCGTGTTAGGCAACGGCGAGTTAGGGAACGGTACCCCCGGAGTGCCGGGGAAGGTAAGGAAACTTTGGTTGGATGGGGCTACAAGGGGCGCTTGCAGCTGGGGCCCGGTTGTTACCTCTTCGGCAACCAGCGCCAGGTCGTCAACCAGTAAGCCGCTGGTTCCGCTTGCCGGCGGCTCAAGGCGAATTACCAGCTGAACCGCCAAGGTACCAAAAGGCGCCTCAGCGTAACCGTCATAAACATTCCACCTGTTTTTGGGCAAGTCGCGGCCTCTTATAGAAATAATTTTGCCTGGTGGAATAACGGTTCCAAGCAAGCTGATAAAATTTACTTCAGCCCTGACGTTGGATACACTTTGTACATCCTCGCTGCGGAATTGCCTGGCGCGGAATGAAAACGCAAGCTTAGTGCCGGGCATGATTAACATAAGTACCTGTGATAACTCGGCAATGGCGGTTGGGGTTGCCAGCAGCAGCGCCGATTTTTCGCCGGAATGGGCAATATCACTTGTTAAGACGGTACCCTGGGTGTAGAAGTTTGCCAGCTCATTTTCAAATCCCCTGTTTAAAAGAAGTTGTTTAGCCATTTTATCACCTCGGTTTTTTTTACACATTTTTACCCTATTCCCTTAAAAGCTTTTTGGTTACCGATATGCGAGAATTTGTCATTCTTTAAAATGGATCTGAATTTGTTGATTAATTTAATCGCTTGATACAGCAATAAATCCAAGTCTTTTGTTACGTAGTCGAAGAATAAAAAGGCACGTCAAAGACGTGCTTCGGAAACTCTTTTTCAACCATAGCCTGCAGTTGTAAAATTAATCCTCATCCTCGTCATTACTGCAGCCGGGTACGTATACCTGTACCAGTATCTTGGTTTCGCCAATTACCTCGGCGGAAATTTCCAGTTCCGTTTCCAACTTAATCTGGTTGTCTTCAGTAATTGCCGATTCCACCACCACAGGACATTTACTTATCGTGATTTTGGCGTCTATCGTACCGGCATTTTGGCACTCGAAATCTTCCACGGGCAAAAATTCTTGAAAATTTATGGGGTAGCGCAATACGTCGGTTTCTTTGCCATTTTTATACGCGTACCAGATGTGAACTTCGAAAGTTCCCCCGGCACCGATGGTAATAGCGTTTATATTTCTCTCTTTCACCTCCGGTTCATTTAACCTCATTTCAGTTACCGAACACCCTAAGACCTGGCTTGGTACGACGTCGGGCGGTGGGCTAATGTAATGGGTGTATCGCAGTGTTTTTCGTGCCGTTCCGCATACGGCTTTGGTGATAATCTCCCGGACATTTTCTTCTGGATAACGGAAGTTCATTTTTTCCGTCGCCATTTCATTCACCTGTATCCCTCCCATCAAAACTTAATACCGTCGGTTTCCGATAACGCCCGCTTTTAACTAACCGTCAAAATATAATATGTCTGGGTTGGGATAAGTGTGCGATAAAATGCAAAAAATAGTTTATTGGCTGCCTGGTTTGCATATTAACTAAGAAATTTTAGCGCTGGTGTGGTTCTTGGGCATAAAAACTTTTAACGGTATCACCCGGCAGGGATCTCCTTTTATTTCAATCCCCTTTTTAATGCTTTCTAGTTGGAAAACTCTTTCGTGGTTCCCTTCCTCTTCATTAGAGAGGTCTTCAATGTAATTCCCGGAGGCATCTTCAGATTTATCTTCTTCAAAAATATCCTTAGAATTGCCCTCAGAAGTATCCTCAAGAATATCCTTGATATTCTCAATATTATTATCCTCGCCATTAATCTCTACTTCCTGTGCTTCATCTTGGTCACCGGCATTTTTTTGACTTGCGCCCGGCACTTTTTCATCTTCGTTCTTTCCACCCGGTACATTAACGGCAGCTGTATTTTGATTTATTTCATTAGCTTGCAAGGGAGCGGGTTCTTGCGTTTCTTCAGGTAAATCTGTGTTCTGAGGAGAATTTTCATCTCCTTCCTCCTGCTTTGGGGCAAAGCCAAAAAAAATCCTTCTTGGCCTGGGGTACCGCCAAAATGGCCACGGTCTCCGGGGATAGGGAGGCCTCATTATTCTCATACGGTCTTTTTCTTTGTTAATATCAGCCTCTTCCGGTAATTTCTCAGCTGACTTGTCGGGAACGTCAGCTTGTGAACCGGGTATAAAATGCGAGTCAAAAGCTTGCTGACTGGTGTTTTGATTAAACTTATTAAACCCAAGTTTGGCAGAATCATCCTTAGTATACTTGGTATGAATATTCTTAAGGCCCTGTTTGGCGAACTCATCGGCCCGAAATGGTCTTGTGATGAGTTTAGCAGCGTCACCGGCATTTAAAATCTGAAGGCCGAGTTTAGCAATTTCATCAGCGCTTACCTTTCTTATGTTTAATTGTTCCAATAGCTTGGGATCCAGGGTTTTTAAGTCATTTACGCTCTTAATTTCCATTACAATACCCCCTTGCAGGAAAGCCGGGTACAAATTTTATGTTTTTAAAATATGCAGAAAAAATTTTTTTGTGCAATGCAACATTTTGACAGTTTATGTTACATTATACAGCCGGTTTTCATATTGTATGGTAGAAACTTTCGGAAAGGGGGTAGTGTAAGAAGAAGGCGCTTTTCCTGCCATTTTATAAGTATACCCGTTGGAATTGTTTACTCCGCCAGGAGTATTATTGATTGGACCAGCCTCCTTTTCACCGAATAGTTGTTTTTGCCATGCTTTTGCTAAAGATTTTTAACCCGGTGTAACAAACTAAAATTTGAATTCATAGTATATTTTAACATTAATGTAAGGAGGTATAAATTATGGAAACTGTTTTTAGAATTAAACAAATTACTAGTGCACCAGCTACTATTGCGTGGAATGTGGGAGACGGTTT
Organism: uncultured Peptococcaceae bacterium; assembly: GCA_913064925.1. Classification (GTDB taxonomy): domain Bacteria; phylum Bacillota; class Desulfotomaculia; order Desulfotomaculales; family Desulfallaceae; genus CAJYBN01. The sequence goes on along the minus strand of CAJYBN010000098.1, from coordinate 3,858 downwards.
AATAATTGCCGGCCCGGCTTTAGTTACTGATGCAAGAAGTGACGCAGTTCAGCTCGCAGGTATACTTTGGATTCCCTATAATTCAATAGCCGCCTTTATTTAATAAAACATGGTTAACAGGTGACTACAGGGGCTATGCAGATTGCAAGAAGGGGGGACTAAGTTTTGGCAGATGAAAATATTTTAGGCAGCAGCCACTCTGATTTTTTTAAACAGTCAGGAAGCAGCGTGAGCTTAGGAAAGGCTCCCAGCTTTTCCGATTTTCTTAAACAAACGGGAATTAAGATATCAGGCCTTAACGAATTTTTAAAAGGCATCGAAGGGCAGGTCAGTTTCCAGGCTGAAAAATCTCCCTTTGATCAGTTAAGCAAAATTTTCAATCTCTAACTCTTTGACCTGATATTTGTCGAGAATTTGATTATCATCAAGGAATGCGTATTCCTGTTCAAAGCCCTGGGCAAAGGCCCGGGGCTTTGCCCGCTGTTGTTTTTTAAAACCGAAAGAAGGCCTTGTCTAAAAAGCAAGGCCTTCTTTATGGGCCGGTTTATCTGTATTACCTTAGTGATTAATGGTTGCTTCTTTTCAATCCCTGCTAAAGCAAAAAAACAACCGCAGTTAGCGGTTGTTTGTGTATAAAATAAGATTTATGCAATAAAATTGTTAAATGTTGGCGGGCTGCCAGAGCCCGTCGATTAGTTGTTCGAGTCTGATATATTTCCCAAGCTGCAGGTAAGTTTGCACGTAAATCTTTACTACCCACCTGGAATGGAGGTGGTACTGTCGCAGGCCGTCAGCGCCGCCTACGGTTAACCGAAAAGCCGTATTTTGTTGCAAAAAACCACCCCCGGTAATTTATATTATACACATTATACACATAATTATTAGATTTAGCAACTGATAATTATTACAGTGAGCCCGTTTTTTCTATCCCTACATGATTAGCCCATCGGTACGCTTGAGCCCGTCGGCATGATATGTCCATTTTACCGAATGCACAACAAACAAGTACATACTCAAATTTACCTGTAATTTCCCGGCTGTACCTTGATTGTTTCGTTTTTTAGAAGTGTTATAATTTACTTGTGGGAAAAACTTTCTAAATGTATCTAATTTGCAGTTACAATAGACAGGTAAAACAATTTTTTCCGGTATTAATTATGTGCAGTTGATTTACAGGGGGGACTGGTTTGAAAAAGATTTTTGTGGTGGACGACGACCCAGACATAGCTGAAATCATTAAAAAATACCTGGAGCGCGAGGGATTCCGGGTCACGGTGTTCCACGACCCGGACAGTTTGCTGGCCGCACTGGGCAGCGAATTACCCGACATGTTCATCCTGGACATCATGATGCCGGGCATGGACGGTCTGGAGCTGTGCCGGGAAATTCGCCGCCGGGGGAATGTCCCCATTATTTTTGTTTCTGCCCGGGGGGAGGAAGTAGACCGCATACTGGGGCTGGAACTGGGCGGGGACGATTACCTGACCAAGCCGTTCAGCCCCCGGGAACTGGTGGCCAGAGTGCGCACGGTTTTGCGCAGGTCAGCGGCTCCGCCGCCGTCCGAAGAGGAGATAAGGGTGGGCGATCTCACCATCTCTCCGGCCAGGCGGGAGGTCATCGCCGGCGATTCTGTCCTGGACTTGACGATGAAGGAGTTCGACCTGCTGTATTTACTGGCCAGGCATCCCGGCCAGGCGTTAAGTCGAGAGCAAATCCTGGACCGGGTTTGGGGTATGGACTACGTGGGCGATACCAGGGCCGTGGACGACGTGGTCAAGCGGCTGCGGCGCAAAATGAGGGAAAAGGGGGCCCGGACCGTAGTGAGCACAGTCTGGGGCTACGGGTATAAAATCAATGTTTAGGAGAAAAAGCATCGCCCTGCGCATTGCTCTGGGCTACCTGTCAGTAATATTACTAACCGGCCTGTTGATGGGGTCGTCTTTCTGGTTGTTGTTGAGCCGGCACCTGGAGCAGGCGGCCCGCGATAGTTTAATGCGTGATGCCCGCAACCTGGCTGAACTTATAGGCGAGCTGCCCGAGGAAGGAGCGGGTAGGCGTGGTATGGCCATGCACCGGTACATGATGACTTTCCACATGCTGGGGCGGATTGTGCAGGGAGAGTACCTGTTGGTAAGCCGCCGGGGCGTCGTGCTGGAAAGCAGCATTCCCGGCGTGCCCCCCGGCAGCGTGATAAACCCCGGGGTGGTGGACAAGCTGGCCGCAGCCGGAATTTACGAGGGGCAGGTTACCCTGGGGGACCAGCGCTACGTGGCGGCGGCCCGCTACCTGGGCAGCGGCGGGCGCGGCGGCGCTGTTGTGCTGCTGACCAGGGTGGAAGGCCTGGCGCAAATCCGCCGGGAGCTGCTGGTCTTGTTCCTGGCCAGCCTGGGAATAGCTTCTATGGCGGCCCTGGGACTGACCATGCTGTTGGCCCGGCGCATATCCCGGCCGCTGGCCCTGCTGCGGGAAAAGGCACGGCGGGTATCGGAACGCAATTTCGGCTGGCGTGTGGATGTGGACACCGGCGACGAAATCGGCGAGCTGGGCAGGGCCATCAATGCCATGGATGAAAGGCTGGCGGAATACGACCGGCTGCAGAAACAATTCTTCCAGAACGCATCGCACGAGCTAAAAAGCCCCCTGATGTCCATCCAGGGTTATGCCGAAGGTATCAGGGACGGCGTCTTTCAGGGCAAAGAGGCAGAGCAAGCTTTGGATGTGATTGTGCGTGAAACCGGAAGGTTGAAAGGCCTGGTGGAAGAACTGGTATACCTGGGTAAACTGGAAAGCCAGGCCGATGTTTATCATTTTGAAGAAATAGATCTGTATGAAGTAATAGAGCAGGCTGTGGAATCGCAGCGGGTGGTGGCGCTGGAGAAGAATGTTGTTCTGGAACTGGCTGGCTGCCCCGAAGTAAACATGATGGCCGACGGCGAAAAGATGGTAAGGGTGTTTGTTAACCTTATTAACAATGCGGTTCGACACGCCAGTTCCTGGGTTGAGGTCGCCGCGAACCTTGTGGCTGATGATAAGGTTAAGGTGACAGTGTGGGATGATGGTGCGGGATTTACTGAAGAGGACTTGTCTCGCCTGTGGGACCGTTTTTACAAAGGGCCCCGGGGAGGAAGCGGGCTGGGGCTGTCCATAGCTCGGGCCATCGTGGAGGAACACGGAGGTGTGATCAGGGCGCGAAACGCTGCTGCCGGCGGTGCGGAGCTGGAAGTACTGTTACCTGTTTTGCGTTAATTAAATACTTTTTCGCGGAATATTTACAGAGAATTAATATTTTTTTTACAAGTAATTATTTGCATCTTTACACATAGATTATATAATTAGCATATCATATTTTTATTAATGGTAAATTACAGAAAAGGAGGAATGCCCGTGACAAAAGAGTTAATCAACCAAATTTTGCAGGATATCGGCCTGGAGAAAATCGAAATTGAAGCTGACGACCATAAAAAGGAAGCATTGCGGGAAGGCGAGAAAAGCGAAAAAGAATAAGGAAAGCGAAAAAGAATTAAGGAGGGATTGGGTTGGGCACAGGAAATAAATGACCGGGGGCCGGTTTGCTAGATAAACCTGCCTCCGGTTTAGTTTTATATTAGCTGATTTCATTCATTGCTTCCAAGAGGCCTACTCGACTGGCTATGGCGCTTAGGACCATCGGCTTTTGACCGGTTTATAGCTAACCAGTGTAGTGAAATTCGTTGGTTTGTTCTTTCTGGTTGTCTTCGTCGCGCCGGTAAAGCACCCGCCGCGGGTAGGGGATCTCAATGCCCGCCCTGTCCAGGGCATATTTGAAGCGGCGGCGCAGCTCCCGCTCTACGGCCCACTGTTCTCCGGGCACGGTCGGCG
>CAJYBN010000097.1 GCA_913064925.1 uncultured Peptococcaceae bacterium | reverse complement strand
CTTCCGATCTAGTAGGGGAAAAAGGTAAAAATATCATCACCGCTGGTGTAATAAAAGCCGTTGACCGGCACAAACTTGCCTAAGAAAAAGCATTTCCAGCAAACTTTTTCCGGTTTTTGTGCCATGGAGTTAAATGACAGGACGCCGGACGTGCCGGTGATAAGCGGAAAGGTGGTTTGTGTCGCTTCCTCGAAAGTATCGGACGGATGCCCGCAGAAATAGCAGTGGCCCTTTACTTTCTTGGGTTCGGAGCCGACTTTGATATTTACTTTGGGCTTTACAGCATAGGGGCCGTCCACCAGCAGGCCGGACGTAGTTATATCCAGCTCATTTTCGTTTAAAAAGTCATCCATCCTTTCCTGCAAGTGAGCATGGGACTCAGGCAGCCGGACCAAGGTGCGTTTAATCTTTTTTCCGTTGTATTCAAATTCTACCTTCTTATCGCTTTTATATGCCCACTTGACCGATGTCCCGGTGGGCCTGGGCGCCTTGTTGTAAATTATCTCGGCGATGCCGCACGACTTCTTTTTGGGAAAACTATAAAAACGGTCTTTCTTACTGTCATAATAAAAGTTATACGCCCTGGTGTCTTCTCTTTGTTTCTTGGTCGAAATATTGTAATATCGCTCTACCAGGATGTCGTAGGCCTGCTCGAGGGCCCTTTGAACAGCTTCCCTGGATCCCTCCAGAATGAACTCATTATCTTTTTGTTTGAAATTCACCTCCTTTTCCATTTCGTCCAGTATTTTTTTCAGCCCAACCAGGCCGGAATCCAGCCAGAAATGGCCCGCCTTTGAAAAACTTAATTGAATATTTTTTTCTTTTTGTTTCATAACAATGGGGGCAACATAACATAAAACCGCCCGCCCGAAGTCACCTCCTTTTAATTTTCCAAATTTTATTTTGTTAACTAAATTATGTAAAGTCTTTTTTCTTGCAACTTGCAAAAGCAATAAAAATCTAATATCATTAGCTCAAATCAAATATGGTCATTTTTTATATACCTCCCGACACCAAGACACCTGAAGGATTTAATTTTGCCGGTAGTTTACCTTAAAGGAATTGAAATATTTGTTTGTGTTGTATTTAGCCTACCTAATAAGGGTTTTATACTCATTGAAATGCTATTTATTTAGTTCTCTTAAAAAAGGGGAGGGTGCTTCCTTGCCTATAGACAAAAGCCGTCAAAAAGCCTTGTTCTGGAGCGTGCCGGAAAATGTCTTAAACAACCCGGCCTTCGCCACCTGGCGGACCAAAACTATCCTTTGTGAGGGCTCGGCTGCCGATATCGGCGAACTGGACGCGCGACAAATTGAACAAACCTTGGCCGAAAGGTTCCTGCCGCCAAAAATAAAGAAAATGTGGTCAGAGTATATTAAGAGCGAATCGCAGAGAAGGGAGCCCAAAATGCAACTCACTCCCCTGCAGAAAAAAACGTTGAAAATATTCTCCGGAGTAAACAGGGACGGCAATTTCTACTTCACTGGTGGAACCGCCCTGGCCGTGTGCTACCTCCACCACCGGGAGTCGGAAGACTTGGATTTCTTAACGGGCGATGCCGTTTCTCTCGCGCCAACAGCGCGGGAATTCGAAAACCAGTTGCGGGCTGCCGGGCTAAATGTGCAGGTAGAAAGACGGCAGGCTGCTTTTGTCAGATTTTTAATAGGACGGGAACTAAAGGTAGACCTGGCTCTAGACACCCCTTTCCGGCTCAAGCCGCCGGTACAGCTGAATATTGAAGGCGCAGAGATACCCGTGGACGACCTCGACGATATTGCAGCCAATAAAATGCTGGCCCTCTTCGGCCGGGCCGAACCCCGCGACTTCGTTGACGTCTATTTCCTTTCCAAGGAATATTTCGACTTTATGGAATTGGTCCAAATGGCAGCGAAAAAAGATACGGGATTTGATCTTTACTGGCTTGCAGCGGCCATGCAGGAAGCGGAAAAGATAGAGCTGCTGCCGGTCAAAATGCATAAGCCGTTTAACCTGTCGGATATGAAAAAATTTTACATGGAACAACGGATCAAGCTGCTGAGGCGCATCGTCGGCAAGCCCGGCAAAAATTAATACATGTTGCCGCGTGCAAATGCTGGGTAGATTTATACAGGGCCAGCGGATATAATTAAACCTTCTCCACACACCCGTACTCCTTTTCGGCAAGGGACCTCAAACACCACAGTCGCAATATTGGGCGGTCTTTTCAAAGGGCCTTAACTTAATTAATTCAATAAGACTATAACATATATTACCTGAATATTTTGTTTAAAAAAGTCGAATATAGCATGATTTTTTACTTAATTTACTAATCTTAGGATATCTTCCGCCTCCTCCCAAAAACAGCCCCGCTACCCCCGCACACATGCAAAAAAAGCCCCGCGGTTTTCACCCCGCGGGGCTTTAGTGGTGACCCATAATAAACTAAGCTTGAGAAACGCAAGTTCCGTCAAGTCAGTAATGGTGGTGGAAGCCGGTAATCCCAGCGCAAACGTCCGGCCCGGCGCATCACGGCCCGGTGGCGTAAGGCGATCCCGCAGAAAAAGTTAAACTGTTTCTTTAAGTAAGCGTTCCCGAGCGCGCTTGAGCAGCTCTTTGCCGTCCTCGCCATCTTCCGGATATACCGCTGCGCCAAAGCACCACCCTTTTTCTGTCACCCATTCCTGAAATTTTTTAATTACCACGGCTGTTCCCTCCGGGCCTGTCAAGGGAAGCACCAGCGTCACAAGGTTATCGTCAACTGCCACCACCTCGTCTATTTCTCGCAGTCTTCTTTCCAGGCGCCTCTTTATGTCCGACATGCTTGCCTTCCCGAAAGACTTCCTTTGCGCCAGGAGAAGAGCATATTTCGTTCCTCCCCTTTTGGCCCGGTTGGTTTCCAGCCGGAGCACTTTCTCTAATATTTCCCAGGGGTCTTTTTCGTTGCGCCCGATAAGCTTTTCCACCCGCTGAAGCAACTCTTTAGTAGCAAAGGGCTTGCTTACATATTCCACGACACCCGTTTCGATAGCCTTCTTGACCGTTGACAGCTTTGTGTCGGCTGTCAGGATCATTACCGGCACATACCGGTAACTGGGCATTTTCTTTATTTTTTCTATCGTGGTCAGACCATCAATACCCGGCAGGTAAATATCAACAATAACGAGATCGAACGGGTCAAGTTTTTCTCTTATTTTAACCAGCGCTTCTTCTCCACTGCTCGCTTCTTCAACCTCGTAATCGTCATTCTCGAGAACTTTTTTTAGTGAAAACCTGGTTAACGTGGAATCTTCCACTAGGAGGATGGATTTCTTTCCGCGGTTCAAGGTGAACTACCCCTCCCTTCGCTTGGCTCAGGAAGGGGCTTCCCGAGCCAAGCGAATTTGTAGGTTTCCTTGGGAAATGCCACTTAATCACACTGGTTTGCCATATAATTGTGAAGAAATAGAGGAATATAGGGTAAGATTATCTTTTACCGGTAGGATTTTGCTTGTCTTTTAACGAATCGGTTATAATCTCCATTATTCAAGAAACCTGGCAGTTGATTTTCTTGACCAAATTATATGCCAAAAATACAATGCGTGTCCATCATTTTGTGCAGCCTTATAGCACTGTTTTAATCAACCCCAATTTACTAACGAGCGAAATTGCGTAACGAGCTGGAAATGAGAGGAGGGTGAATTTGTGCAATCGGTATTGAATACTTGTGAGCCGCGACCCGAAATTCTGGCGGGCACGTTTAACCCCGAGGTTTTCACGGCGTCGCTGAGCCCGATTATTGAGTATTATCGCAGCGGCCGGGGCGTTATCGACAGCATTTATACCAACGCAGAACTCTTTTTCCGGGAAGCCACCTACCCGACCCAAGGCCTCCGCTTAGCATTGGCGGAGGTCTTCGGTCGAATCGCCGGTGACATGACCGTACCGGCTATCCACCGCTTGGAGACAGCTTTTGGAGGCGGTAAAACCCACACGCTGATCGCTTGCACGCACATTGCCCATAAAGGTACAAAGCTGCGGGGGATCATTCAGGATTTTCTGGACCCGGGGCTGCTCCCCGAACCCGGCTCCATCGCTGTCGTTGGCGTGGCCGGCGACGAAATACCAGTACATAAACCCAAAGGAGAAGCGTTAGTACCGTATACTCTCTGGGGTGAAATAGCCTACCAAATCGGCGGAGAGAGTCTTTACCGCGAGGTTGAAGACGAGGCCAACTCCCATGCCGCGCCCGGCAGGACATATTTCGACCGCGTATTCAACGGCCGCAAAGCCATCATAATGCTGGACGAACTGGCCCAGTACGCGGCACGGCTTGAAGCGGCCCGGCCCGACGGTGCCAGCCAGCTTGCCGCCTTTTTGATGGCGCTGCACGGTTACGCCCGCAACCACCCCGGGATTGCCGTCGTGCTCACGCTTGCCAGCGCGACAGACGCCTTTGCCAAACAGACGGAGCGCCTGGCCAAACTCATCAGCCAGGTGCGCGGTGAGGATGTCAGCGAGGACGACGCTTTGGGGATCGGTGAAAAAGCCGTGCAGGGCGTGGCCAGCGTGGTAGCCCGTGATGCCGTACAAATCACGCCGGTGCAGGCAGCGGAAATTTCGTCCGTACTGGCCAAACGGCTTTTTATTTCCGTAAACCGCAACGCCGCCAGGGCTGCCGCCGAGGAATACATGCGCATGTATCGCCGGAACGCCGCCTTGTTACCGGAAGAGGCCTCCCATGAAAGCTTTATGGACCGGATGATCGCCACCTACCCGTTTCATCCCACACTTGTCGACTTTCTCAACAAGAAGCTGGCCAATGCCGAAAACTTCCAGGGCACGCGCGGCGTCCTCAGGGTGCTTGCCCTTGCTGTGCGCAGCCTGTGGCAAAAACAGCAAGCCGTGCCGATGATCCACGCCTGCCACCTGGACCTGCGCTCCGAGCGCGTAGTTAACGAGATCCTAGGCCGTACGGGCAGCTCGGACTTGCTGTTCGTCCTCAACGCCGATGTCGGCGGCGTCGACACCGGCACCATCGAGGGCGGCCGCAGCAACGCGGAACTGGCCGACCGGAACAACCCGCACCCGGAGGGCCATCCCCTTTACGAGTATACGTGGAAAACTGTCTTTCTGCACAGCCTGGTCGGCCGCCAAGAGGGCCTGGATGCCAAAATCTTCGGCCTCTATGAATCTGAAGCACTGTTTTGTGTATCCTTTCCCGGTCTTACGCCGCCGCAGGTACGCACGGCCCTCGAGGAAATTGACAAAAGCGCCTTTTATCTCCGGTATGAGCAAGGGAAATATTATGCCAGTGATGAACCGACCATCAACAGCGTCCTCGCCAGAATCCGCAAGACGTTGAACGCAAGCCAGGTGAAAGAGCTGCTTGAGGCAACGGCACGCAAGATCGTAACAGAAGGCTCGGGCCTGTTTCACATCGAACATGACGTCTCAATACCGGAGCATCTTCCCGACGGCAAAGGCAGGCCCGTCCTCGGGGTCGTTTCGCTGACCTGCGAGACTATAGATGTTGAAGCCATGGTGACTACCAAGGGCGTGAACAAGCCGCGCGAACAGCAAAACCTTATCTTTCTCCTTGTCCCGGAAACCGTGACCGTAAAAGGCATGGCCGAGCAGGAAGAGCTCTTCCCGGGCCAAAACTCCCGGGCGCAGGAGGCCCGGCAGCGTATTGAGACAATCGCACGCCAGGTGAAGGCGATGCGCATTTTAGCCGAAAAGCCACAGAGTTACGGCGTCAACCCCCGCCGCTTAGTTGACGAAGACTTCAAGAAGCGGCACGCGGAGCGCGAGCAGGCGCTGGTAACCGCAGTCTCCAGCATCTATACGAGCCTTTATTACCCCTCAACAGCAGGGCACATCGTGCGCAAAGAGATAAAGACGGGCGGCGGCGAGGGCGGGGCGCCCTTCATCGAACAAATCCGTGACGTGTTGATTGAGGATGGTGAGCTTCTTACCAGCCGCAACACAACACAATCCGACCTTTTGAACCTGAGCAAGCTTTTCTTCGAACACGGCGACACCATCACCCTGGCCAAGCTGCGCGAAAACTTCTGCTGCGTGCGCAGCTGGCCGGTGCTGGAGAATTCCGGAATATTAGAGCAGATTATACGGGCCGGCGTCCAGAAAGGCATATGGTGCGTTTTTCGCATGGGCGCCGGGGATAGCGTGAAGCCGGGCGAGTTCTACCACCGGGAGAACGAAATCCCCATGGGGATCAACCTGGAAGCCGGGGAATACGGGCTCATTACCCCTCAGGGTGCAAAACAGCGCGGCTGGGCCGAAACGCAAAAGGTAGATCCGGCCAAAGTACGGGACGGCGTAATTTATGCGGTGGCGCGGGACGGCATCGCTACAGTACAAAAGGTTACAGAAAACTGTACTGAGAAATACGGCGAGGTCCCATCTCAGGATCTGGAGGAAGCTGTGGCGACTCTCGTTCAGAACAAACGCCTTTTTGCCTTTCGCGGCAAACCAGATCAAAAAGAGAAGCCGGATCTAATTTATGGAACAAACGCAGCCCTTTACACCCCACAGCCCGGCGACGTTCTTATCACACCGGCAAAAGCGGCCGAGCTGGGGTGGGTCACTGCCGGTCAACGCAAGTTCATCCTTGAGGGCAGGGAAGCAGCCAACAAAGTCTTGCCGCTGCTGCGAAGGCTGGGCAGCATCTATAACAAGGGCGCCAAATCCACCATTAACAGCATGGACCTGGTGGATCTTGCACTGCCCGAAGGCGGTACATTACGGCTCCAGCTGACCGACGTTACACCGGAATCGATGAAAGCGCTTAGCGAACTCTTCGAGGTACTTGATGGAATCGTAGAAAAAGGAGAACAAACCGAGGTTTTCCTGGAAATTGACGATCCCGATGACAATTGTCCATTCGTTAAAGAGTTAAAAGAATAAATAAATATACTCATTATGTGAGGCGTGTCCAATGACAAACAATAAGTCAACTACCGGTTGGGAACTGCAGCGGGATTTTAAACACCGCATCCAGCCTTTGGTGGAGCATGCTCCCTGGGTATTGCGCATAACCGAGCATAAGGATAAACCTGTCCCCGTCTTTGTAGTCAAAGAGCGCTTTTCCCCGGAGGAGGAACCCCAAAAAAAGGGCAAAGCCCGGGGCAAAGGGGTGCTGAGAGACCGGGGGCTGCTTTACGGCCAATCCCTGCGCCGCTGTTTGCCCGTGATCCGCACAATTATCGGCGGCGTGTGCGATGATGCCGGGATCCCGCTTGACCTGCAACGGTTTATCAAAAACGGGCGCATCACGTTCCGGGGTAATCTGCCCCTCGACGAGGAGGCGGGCGCCAAGCTGTCGCTTATCTTCAAACTGCAAGAACGCGTCAAGGACATGGACCGGGTTGAACTCATCGCCTGGCGCGTGCAGCGTTTCAGCCGCGAGGAGGCCGCGTATTGGCTAACGCGGGCCACCCAATACGGCGAGGCAGCCAGCCGCTGGGCGCGATCGGGCATGCGCATCATGCTCGGCGGCCAGCCCGGGGATAAGGCAGTCCTTGATATGATTGAAAAGTTGCGCAGGTAAAACAAGGGGAGAAAGCTCATGCCGCAAAACAAAGCTAGAACTGACACCCGCCTCATTGAGGCGGGCTTTCCCTGCCACCAGGTGGGCGCCGAGACCCAGCGGGAGCGCGGTGCCAGTTCCGCCCTCCCACCGCTATATTTTCTGCACGTCTGGTGGGCGCGGCGCCCGCTGACGCCCAGCCGCGCCGCCATACTCGGTTCCTTGCTGCCCGCCGGCACGGACCCGGACTGGTTCCTCCGGCGATTGGGCATTGAAAAGGTGCAGGCACTGGTTAACGGGCAGCCGTGGACGCTTACCGGACGGCTACTCGATCGCGTGAAAACCGACAAATCAGGGTCCGAGTGGTTGCCGGTCGATGATGCGACCCTCTGGGCACTGGAGAAGGAACAGGAACGGCGAGACAAGAACCGGAATGTTATCCGGAAACTGTGTGGCGCCGACCCGGGCCTTTATGGCCATCCGGTAATCGCCCGTTGGGCCCGGGAGTCTCAACCGTTGCCGGAGCCTTGGCCAAAAAAGGGCGAACGTCTTCAAGTCCAGCGCGTGGCTGCGGACCCGGCCCATGTGAACGAGAGGATTGAATTTGCTAAGTCGGAACGCGTGAAAAGCATTTTGGGATCTATCCTCAAATGGGACGCCGAAGACCTGTACGCCTATGGTCGAGCTTATGCTCACCATCCGGCCTCAATGAGTGAAATGCTGACGGTGCTCGATCCCACGGCCGGCGGCGGGTCCATTCCGTTTGAGGCCATGCGCCTCGGACACAGTGTCATTGCGAACGAGCTAAACCCTGTCGCTGTGGTGATCCTTTATGCCACGCTTGATTATCCCGCAAGGTTTGGTCTTGATCTTATCGACGACCTCAAGAAATGGGGCAACCGGCTGGTTTCATGCGTCGAGCAGCAGATGGCTGACGTGACGCCGTTTTCTCCGCTCCCCAAACAGGAACTCGAACATCTTAGGAAACACTGCATTAATTGCCAGGAACTCGTTTCCCAGTTCGATGGGCCTGAGCAGGATCAAGTAGGGCTAATCTATTGTCGCCAGGTGACCTGTCCCCATTGCGGCGGCGAGGCGCCCCTGTTGAACACCTGCTGGCTGTCCAAGGAAGGCGAAAAGTGGGGCGTGCGCATCGTCACGGACGGCCAATCGAGGGGCGGCAAGGTGCGGTTTGAGACCTACCGCGTCAAGGGCAGCCGGGGGCCGAGCGGCGAAGACCCCAACTACGCCACGGTTAGCGGCGGCGTCGGAACGTGCGTGCACTGCCGCCAGGCCATCTCCGCCGAAGAAATCAAAGCCCAGGCGCGGGGCGAATCGCCGCACGGCAGGTGGCAAGACCGGCTTTACTGCGTGGTGGCCGTGCGTTACCAGCCCAAAATTGATAAAAACGGCAGGCCGCAGCGTTACAGAAGCGGCGAGCGGGCCGGCGAAATCAAGACGGAGAAAGTCCGCTTTTTCCGGCCGCCCAGCGACCGCGACCTGCAAGCCCTGGCCGAGGCCGAACAGCGCCTCCGGGAACGCTGGCCTGAATGGGAGCGGCAGGGGCTTATCCCCACTGAGCGATTTCCGGAAGGTAACGACATGCGACCGGTCACCTACGGCATGACGCGCTGGTGCGACATGTTTACCCCGCGCCAGCTACTGGGGCACCTTATTCTGGTGGAAGAGCTGAACCGCCTCAAGCCTGAAATCCTCCGGGAACTCGGCGAGGACCGCGGCCGCGCCGTGGTTACATACCTTCAGTTTGTAATCGATAAGGTTATTGACTATAATAGCAGACAGACTCTCTGGCATGCGTCGAGAGGGGTTATAGCGCATACTTTTACACGCCACGATTATTCAGTTAAATGGACCTTTGGTGAGCTTATTCTATCTGGGCCTAGCTCGGGGGCTTCATGGGCATTATCTCAGGTAATGGATGCTTATGCTAAAATTGCTGAATTAGTGCAGCCTCTAAATGACAGGCTCAACGGGACCGAAGCGCCCCCAGTGAAAATCCGCTGCGGTACCGCCGCCCACTTGGATTTGCCTGAACGTTCAGTAGACCTCGTATGTATCGACCCGCCCTATTACAACAACGTCCAGTACGCGGAGCTGTCCGATTACTTCTACGTCTGGCAGCGGCGCACTCTTAATGATCTCTATCCGGACATCTTTCGCCGGCGACTTACAAACAAGACGGACGAGGCCGTAGCCAATCCGGCGCGGGACGGGTCCGCCGCCGGGGCGGCACGGGAGTACGAGCGCCTGATGGGCGAGATTTTCGCTGAGTGCCGCCGCGTTCTTAAGGATGACGGCATTATGACCATCATGTTCACCCATAAGACCCAGGAAGCCTGGGAAGCACTAACGCGTTCGATTATCGAGAGCGGTTGGACGATTACCGCATGTATGCCTATCGAATCAGAATCACAGGTAGACATTCATCACAAGAACATGGCAGCACCTGTTAGTTCCATCTTCCTGACCTGCCGCAAGCGAGAGGCCGGGGGCGACACCCCCGCCACCTGGACGGGTTTCGGCGGCACCGGGGTGGCCCGGCGCGTGCGCGAAGCCG
>CAJYBN010000096.1 GCA_913064925.1 uncultured Peptococcaceae bacterium | reverse complement strand
TGCGGCGTTCTGATGCCGGCCACCACGTCCTCGCCCTGAGCGTTGATAAGATACTCGCCGTACAGTTCGTTGGCGCCGGTAGCCGGGTTGCGGGTAAAGGCCACCCCTGTCCCGCAGTCGTTACCCAGGTTGCCGAAAACCATAACCTGGATGTTCACCGCCGTGCCCAAATCGTCGGGTATTTTATTGACCTTGCGGTAAACAATGGCCCGGTCGGTATTCCATGAACTGAATACCGCGTGTATAGCTTTGAACAACTGCTGCAGGGGATCTTGGGGAAAAGGCCGGCCGGTTTCCCTTTCCACCAGTTTTTTGTATTCTTCAACAACAACCTGCCATTGTTCGGCAGTTAACTGGTTGTCGAATTTGACCCCGGCTTCTTCCTTGCATGCTTCCAGTATGCGTTCGAACTTTTGATGCTCAATACCCAGCACCACGTCTCCAAACATGTTCAGGAAGCGGCGGTAGCAATCCAAAGCAAAGCGAAGGTCGCCGGAGGCCGCAGCCAGACCATGCACAGTTTCATCGTTCAGCCCCAAGTTCAAGACGGTATCCATCATACCGGGCATGGAAATGGGTGCACCGGAGCGCACGCTTACCAGGAGCGGGTTCTCCGGGTCACCGAAACGCTTTCCTGTTTTTTCCTCCAGCGTGAGCATCTTTTCCCGCACCTGATCCTCCAAACCCGGCGGGAACTGCTTGTTTTCCCGGTAAAATTGACTGCAAGCCTCGGTGGTAATGATAATGCCGGGAGGAACGGGCAGTCCAATATTAGTCATTTCCGCCAAGTTAGCTCCCTTACCGCCGAGCAGATTTTTCATATCCGCCCGGCCCTCTGCAAAAGTATACACCCATTTCTTACTTGCCATGTCTTTCCCCCCTGTAGTATATTTCCAGCACCTTGCTGGCTGTTTCCTCAACTGCCTTGTTGGTAACGTCTATTACGGAACAGCCGGCCTTTTTCATAATACCCTCAGCGTATTCCAACTCCTTGAGAATGCGGTCCATACTGGCGTAGTCGGCGTTGGAAGTCAGGCCCAGCGACTTCAGCCGCTCCTGCCTTATTTCATTCAGCAAGGTGGGACGGATCGTCAGGCCGATGAGCCTGTGCGGCGGGAGGCTAAAAATTTCCTCCGGCGGCGCTACTTCCGGCACCAGCGGCACATTAGCCGCCTTAATGCGCTTATGCGCCAGGTACATACAAAGAGGAGTTTTGGAGGTGCGGCTGACGCCTATCACCACCAGATCGGCCCTGAGTATCCCGCGCGGGTCCTTGCCGTCGTCATATTTTACGGCAAACTCAATGGCCTCGACCTTGTTGAAATACTCCTGGTCCGTTTTGCGCACCAGTCCAGGCTCCAGCTTGGGCGGGCTCCCCTCCAGCCGGGTCAGCGCGTCCAGCATGGGAGTCATGATGTCTACGGTAATGATATTGTATTTCTCAGCCTCCCGCACCAGCGCTGCTTTCAGTTCCGGCAGTACCAGGGTATAAGCAATTATGCTTTTATAACGGCTTATTTCGGCTACAATTTCCGGAATTTCCTCGGGGTCGTTTACATAAGAAATCCGCCGGATTTCCACCCGGCCGCCGTTGAACTGGCTGGCGGCTGCCCGGACCACCAGCTCTGCAGTTTCGCCGATGGAATCGGATATTATATATATAACAGGCTTGGACTTATCATTAGCCGTGGAAATAGGTACCGCCTCCTTATAAATCCCCTTCGCCTAGTTCTACAAACAACCTGGTTATGTTGGTCTTGCTGAGCCGCCCGGTAACTTCCAGCTCCGGGGTGCCATCCGCCTGGTGCACCACCCGCACCACCGGCAGGGCGTCCACCTCGTGCGTGATAATTTTACGAGCGGCTTCCCAAACGGATTCTTCTGGTTCCGTGTATATGATATTGGGCATCCTGGTCATGACCACCCCTACGGGAAGCTTATGAATGTCCTGCCCTCCCAGAGTGATTTTCAGCAGGTCCTTGCGCGAAAGCAGGCCCTCCAGGAATCCGCCTTCCCGAACAACAAACAAGGTACCCACATCCTCGATGAACATGGTTACCACGGCGTCGTAAATGGTACACTGTTCTGAAACCGCTACGGGCACCGATTTAACATCGCCCACCGTGATTTGGTGCAGCTTTTCCGCCAAAATCCGGCCGGGTTTTTTGCCGCTATAAAAATAACCCACCCGGGGACGTGCTTCCAGCATACCGGACATGGTCAAAATGGCCATGTCCGGCCGTAAAGTAGCCCTGGTTAGGTTCAGCCGCTCGGCGATTTGTTCGCCTGTAATGGGCCCTTCCTTTTTGACGATGTCCAGAATCATTTCCTGCCTTTTGGTAAGTTGCATACTATCGCCCCTTAAAGGCAATTATGCTATACTATTTATCCCCAGATCTTCTAATAATATATATTATATATTTTTTTTAATTTTCCTCTGGGAGGAGAAAAAATATATTTATTTATTTGATACCACAATTTTACTTAAATCTGCCACTTTGCCTATGAAACCCGCTATATTTTTCAGCAGGGCCAGGCGGTTTTCCCTTACCCGCTCATCTTCAACCATGACCAGGACGTCATCGAAAAAGCGGGCCACCGGCTTCTGCAGTTCCGCAATTCGGGCCAGCGCCGCGCCGTACTCCCTTTTTTCGATCAAGGCACCGGCAGAGGCGGCAATTTCCCGAAAAGACTTGTACAGCTCTTCTTCCGCCGGTGTTTCAAACAGCGCGGGGTCCACTTGGTCATGCGTAGCTTTCTTGCTCAAGTTGCGGGCCCGTGTAAATGCCGTCAGCAGCGCGTCAAAGGCGGGGGCGCTGCGGAACTGTTCCAAAGCCTGCCCTCTCTGCCACGCGCCGGCCACGTCAGTAAATCCGGCGGTCAGTACAGCATCAACCGTGTCGTACGACAGCCCCCGCTCTATGAACAAACCGCGCAAACGCTGCCGAACAAACTCTTCCAGCTCAGCCAGTACTTCCTCCCGCGCCAGTTTCATCGCTACCCGGCCTGCGTAATTGTTGTAGGCCCGTTCGAAAATCTCCCGCAGGGAAAGCACAAGTTCACCTTCTATGATAATCAGGCATACCCCCAGGGCCTGGCGCCTCAACGCGTAAGGGTCCTGGGAGCCGGTGGGCTGAATACCCATACCGAAGCAGCCCACCAGGGTGTCCGTTTTATCGGCGATGCTCAATATTTTACCCGGCAGCGTTCGGGGCAGTTCGTCGCCTGCAAATCGGGGGAGGTGATGTTCAAAAATGGCCAGTGCCACCTGTTCCGGCTCGCCGCCCCGGCGGGCGTACTCCCGCCCCATAACCCCCTGCAGCTCGGGAAATTCGTAGACCATGTTGGTCAAAAGGTCAGCCTTAGCCAGCCTAGCAGCCCGCAGCGTGTGGGCCCGCTCTTCCGGCCCGGCCCCGAGGCGTTCAGTCAAAAATTCTGCCAGCGAGGTAACTCGCTGTACCTTATCATATACCGTGCCCAGGCCCTCTTGGAACACCACCTTTTGCAGCCCCTCCACCTTATCTTCCAGCGGGTGTTTGAGGTCTTCCTGCCAGAAAAAGGCGGCGTCGGAAAGCCGGGCCCGCAGTACCTTTTCGTTGCCCGCCCGCACCACGTCTATATTATCCGTGCCGCCGTTGCTCACGGCTACAAAGCGCGGCAGCAAAAGCCCCTCTTCTCCCCGCACCGGAAAGTAGCGCTGGTGTTCCCGCATGGGCGTAATCAATACTTCCTCGGGCATGGTAAGAAATTGCTCGTCAAAACTGCCACAGAGGGCGGTGGGATACTCCACCAGGTTGGTTACCTCGTCCAGCAGTTCCGGGTCGATTTCCGCTTTGCCCCCCTTCCGGGCAGCAGCCTCGGTTACCTGGCGGCGTATGGTTTCCCTCCGCTCGTCCACGTCCACGATGACATAGCCCCGGCGCATCAGGTCGAAGTACGCCCCGGCCTCGGCCAGTTCAAGCCTGCCGCTGCTTAAAAAACGGTGTCCATAAGTGTAGCGGTTTGATTGCAGGCCGGCCAGCTTAAAGGGCACCACCTCTCCGCCGTAAAGGCAAAGCAGCCAGCGAATGGGCCGGGCGAACCGCATGTCAAGGTCGCCCCAGCGCATCGGCTTAGGAAAATGCAGCCCCGTAACCAGTGCCACAGCTATACCCGGCAAGATCTTGCGGGCGGGCTGCCCCCCTTCCTTTTTTACGGCGAACACGTATTCCACCGGCCCTACTGCTTTGCGCGCCAATTCCTCCACCTTAACGCCCTGGCTCTTGGCAAAACCCAGGGCCGCCCGGGTCGGTTCGCCGCTGTTAGTAAAAGCAACTTTAACTGCTGGTCCCTTCACTTCCTGCACCAGCGGTTCCTGTTTCTCCGCCACTTCCTGCACCAGCACTGTAATGCGGCGGGGGGTGCCGCAGGTTATAATATCCCCGTAGGCCAGCCTGTTTTCACGCAGCAAGTCTCCGGCAAGAGCGCGCAGCTGTTCCAGCGCCGGAGTCAGGAAGCGGGCCGGCAGTTCCTCCACGCCTATTTCCAACAAGAAATCCCTGGCCATATTAGGCACCCTCCTTCTTCTTCAGCAAAGGATACCCCATTGCTTCCCGCTGCTCCACGTACTTTTGTGCGCAGACCCGGGCCAGATTGCGCACCCGGTGGATGAAGCCCGTGCGTTCGGTAACGCTTATGGCACCGCGGGCATCCAGCAAGTTGAAAGTATGCGAACATTTCAACACGTAATCATAAGCCGGCAGCACGAGCCCCTTTTCCGCCACCCGGGAGGCCTCGCGTTCGTACATGTCGAACAGGCGAAAAAGCATGTCAGTATCGGCCTCCTCGAAGTTGTAATGCGAATGTTCCACCTCGCCCCGGTGGTGCACGTCTCCGTAGCTTACGCCGTCCACCCATTCGATATCGAAAACGTTGTCTTTCTCCTGTATATACATGGCAAGGCGTTCCAATCCGTAGGTGATTTCGGCGCATACCGGCCGGCAGTCGATACCCCCGCACTGCTGGAAGTAAGTGAATTGGGTAATCTCCATGCCGTCCAGCCAAACCTCCCAGCCCAAACCCCAAGCGCCCAAGGTCGGCGACTCCCAGTTATCCTCCACGAAACGGATGTCGTGTTTCTGCGGATCAATGCCGATGGCCTTTAGGCTCTCCAAGTAAACCTCCAGCACGTCGTCCGGCGATGGTTTCAAAATCACCTGGTACTGGTAGTAATGCTGCAGGCGGTTGGGGTTTTCTCCGTACCTGCCGTCGGTGGGCCGGCGGGATGGCTCCACGTAAGCCACCCGCCAGGGCTCGGGACCCAGAGCCCTCAGAAACGTAGCGGGATTCATGGTACCGGCTCCCTTTTCTACGTCGTAAGGCTGCTGGATAATGCAGTTTTGTGCAGCCCAAAAACCGTTCAGAACGTGGATTAGTTCCTGGAAGTTCATTTAAGGCCAACCTCCTTTGGGATCAACTTGCTCTACAATGAAAAAGCTTATAAGCCCGTAAGAATTTACGGGCGAACTCCCGTCCAAAAACTAATAAACCTCCCGGCCCGGCGCTTCGGCCAGGGACGGGAGGTAATGCATCCCGCGGTTCCACCCTGGTTGACCGCCCTATTCGGCGGCCCACCTCTTTCAAGGTGCAGGCTTTACTCACCGGTCGGCAAAACCGGCTTTCCTCCTGCGGCTCAGAAACCCCTTTCAACGGGACTTTCCCGCCGGCTTACACCAGCCGCCGGCTCTCTGGGGGGTCCATCCCGGTTACTCTTTTCGTCATCGCCGTGATATGGATTATTATTATTTACCTGCAAAAAATAATTTATCAAATTTGCCTGTTAAAGTCAATTGTGTTTAGGCTTATTTAACGGGGGGCTTTCAAAAGTAAAAGTGCCCTTTTTTTCCTGGTGCTGTTCCTCAGTTTCACCTTTTTCCCGGCGCTCGATTTCCAGAGAATACTTGTTGGCCATAGCAGTTACGGCACCCAGCGCGCCCAACAGCGCCAGCTCGCTGCTGGCCAATGCCGCCAGCAGGCCCACCGCCCCCGCGGAAGCAGGCAGCTCAAATACCACGCGGTCTCCCCGCTTGACCTTAATTTTTGTTTCCTGGCCTCTCTGCAGTATCGCCCTCAGGTTTTCCAATACTTCGTGCCCGCGGGATTGTACTTTTTCAGAAAAATTTGCTTTGCCCCTCTCTTCCAGATTAATCAACGCCTGTACAGGATCCCCGCCGGCTTCGTCCAGCGCCTTTTTGGCCTCCCGGTAAGAAACCCCGGTCCTAGCCCTTATCAAGTCAATTTTTTCCAACTCGCTATGCACAGCAAACCCCCCTTTAAATTGTTTCCTGGGGATAATTTAACTGTAAAACCCGCAATTTATACATGGGGGATAGAAGCGAAATCGTACAGCGTTCCGGCGACGGGCAAAATCGTTTTCAGGTCAGGTAAGTTTGCAATTTTTCCATGAACTGCATGGAGCGGCTGCGTTTCTCCATGTGCCACTGCACGCAGGCATCCAGGACAGTACGTATCTCCTCCCGGGAACGGCTGGAAATGCGGATTCTATCTATTTTGCACGGGTCCCAGCTCAGTAGCGACTTCATGGCCGCAACTGCTTCCCTGCCGCAGTCCACTTCCCCAATCCCCGGGGCGCATTCGGGACAAATAAGCCCACCCGCGGCCGCGCTGAAACGGGCCCGCGGCGTAAAAACTTCCCCTCCGCAATCGACACACCCGTTTAAATGGGGCATGTAACCCAGCACGGAAAGCAGCCGCAGGGTAAAACCCCGCGCTACCAGTTCTGCGTCGCCGGTTTTTTCCAGCGCCCGCAGCGTGTGCAGTAGTAAACGGAAAACATTTTCATTAGGCTCTCC
Source organism: uncultured Peptococcaceae bacterium (assembly GCA_913064925.1). GTDB lineage: Bacteria > Bacillota > Desulfotomaculia > Desulfotomaculales > Desulfallaceae > CAJYBN01. Next base: position 3,235 of record CAJYBN010000096.1, on the reverse strand, counting down.
GTCCGCCGTCAGCCCGTCAACCAGCTCGGCAACGTATGCAGCATAACCCATGCGCTGTAAATTAGTGCGCAGCCCGGGGAAAATATCCCGCCCTTCGCACTGGCTGACGCTGTCTAGTTCTCGCCCGCAGCGTAGCAGAAACTCGCTGTGGCAAAAAGGCTGCACCGCTCCCCGCTTGCGGCTGGCCGGCTTATCTACGCCGTGCGCCGCGACCCTGAGTTTACCCTGCTCTCGGGAAAAAAGAGTCAGTACCCGGTGGGCATCGCGCATCTCTCTGGAATTTAATACTATGGCCTGCACCCTATACAGTTTCAATTTTCATGTCCCTGCCTTTTCACCCGCCGCCGGGCGGCGGCCGAAGGAATTACCCGTCCCGCGTTGAAAAAAATTAATAACTGCATAATATAATTTATTAATTTATTACGGAGAGGAAGATTAACCATGCGCATTATTGTGGCCATCACCGGAGCTACCGGGGTAGTGTACGGCATAACGCTGGTACGGGAACTAGCCCGGGTCGGCGTGGAAACCCACCTGATACTGAGCAACTGGGCGCAGCGTACCTTGGAACTGGAAACCGATTACAAGGCAAGCACCGTGGGCGCCCTGGCCAGCCGTACCTACCGGGAAGACGACCTGGCCGCGCCCATCGCCAGCGGATCTTTCCGGCACGGGGGCATGGTTATAGCCCCTTGTAGCATGAAAACGCTGGCCGCCGTAGCCCACGGTTATGCCAGCAACTTGATCAGCCGCGCCGCCGACGTAACGCTGAAAGAAAAACGCCGTTTAATTTTACTGCCCCGGGAAACCCCGCTGCACGAAATTCACCTGGAAAACATGCTCAAACTGGCCCGGGCGGGGGCAGTGATCATGCCACCCGTACCGGCTTTTTACCACCGGCCGGCTACCATTACCGACTTGGTGACTCAAACGATAGGCCGCGTCATGGACCTGCTGGGAATTGATAATGATGCCGCACCCCGCTGGGGAGAGGACTAAATCCATTTTTTAATCTTAAACACCATAAACATCCAGGCGCTTACACCCAGCAGTCCAATGGTGATGGCCACGGTGGACCAAGGGCTTTGCTGGTGGGGCAGAGGTACGTTCATCCCAAAAAAGCCGGTCACGAAAGTAAGGGGCATGAAAATGAACGATATCACGGCCAACACACGGATGCTCTCGTTGGTGCGGGCGCTGATGATGGAATAGTAAGTCTCCAGCGCCCCGTCCAGCAAGTCCCGGAAGCTATCGATGGAATCGGTGATGCGCTCGATGTGGTCCACCAGGTCCAGGTAATACGGCTCGCTTTCCTTGGCCACCTGGAACATGTAATGGCCGTTGGTGCCGGAAAACATCCGCTTCTGCGGCAGGATGGCCCGGCGCATGGCCAGGATGGTCCTTTTCAGGGCCATGAATTCCTCGGTGATTTCTTTACTGGGCCGCTCGTAAAGCTGGTCCTCCAGCTCATCCACCCGCTGGTCAATACGGTCCAAGATCGGGAAATACTCGTCAGTAAAGCCATCTAAAATATGATATAGAAACATGTCCGAGCCCTTTTCCATGTACTTGGTATTGTTGGACAGGCACTTCCTGGCCATCCGGCCCAGGGTAGGAAGGGTCCTGCGATGGACGGTAACCACGTAATTAGAACTTAAAAAAACGTTCAGCTGTTCCAGGGATATCTCCTCGTCGCTGTCTTCCTTGTAACGCAAAGCGTGGAGAACGAAAAAATAGTACCTGTCGTAAGTGTCTATCTTAGCCCGCGGGCTGTGCTGCAGGCAGTCTTCCACCGCCAGGTAATGGAAATCGAAAACCCGGGCCACGTAATTAAGTTCTTGCTCGTTGAAATCAAACAGGTCCACCCAAAGCAAGTCGTCTTCGTGCTGTATCAAATCATGGCGGGATAAGTCCACGTCATGCAGCAGCTTCTTTTGGGCGGCATCGTAAAAATAAGTTTTGATCATGCGGGCCACCTCCACGGAAGTTTTTGACCGTGCCAATGTCATTATTTACAATTACCCTTCGTCGGTGCGGAGATTCTTCCATGCAGGTCACCCCCTTAAAAACAACATAAAAGGCCTTCAAGCGCCAATTGAAGGCCAATAACAATCATTATCGCCTTCTTCATTCGTACAAGCTTTGGCTCTATACAGCTAGAGAAAGGATTCCCAGCCGCGTTAGGTAAAACCTTATTTCGGTAATACCAGTTGACCCGTTACTGTCTCTCGACATTTCCGGGCAGCGGCCTGTGTCTGTATAGTAGCCTCACCTAACGAAGAACTTTTTAAGTTTTCGCTTATTTATTATATTATTACTGACTCGTACCAAATGTCAAATCAAGATGGGCCAATGGCGATGCGCCTATTCTTCCCACAGGCCGAAGTTTTTCATGTACACTTCCCGATTGCGCCAATCTTTCCTTACCTTGACCCACAGTTCCAGGAATATTTTTGAGCCCAGCAGTACCTCAATTTCTTCCCGGGCCAGCTGGCCGATCTGCTTCAGCATTCTACCGCCCTTACCGATTAAGATGCCTTTTTGGCTTTCCCGCTCGGTGTAAATCACCGCCCGCACCGCCACCAAATTGTCGGATCTTTTTTCCATTTCCTCCACCACCACGGCGACGGAGTGGGGGACCTCCTGGGAGGTAAGGTGCAAAACCTTTTCCCTAATCAATTCGGCGATGATGAACCGCTCAGGGCGGTCTACGATGATATCGTCGGGGTAATACTTGGGACCCGCGGGCAAATGACTGATGACAGTATCCAACAACTTGTCCACGTTTTGCCCGGTAAGCGCCGAAACAGGTATGATCTCGGTAAAGTGGTGCTGCTGCTTGAACATTTTCGTTAGGGGGATTAACTGATCCGGCTTCACCAGATCGATTTTATTGATCACCAGCAACACCGGGCTGTCTACTTTCTTGACCTGCTCGATAATATACAAGTCCCCCGGGCCGGGCGCCGCCGCTTCGACGAGGAGCAGCACCACGTCCACTTCCCGCAGGGTGCGCAGGGCCGTTTCCACCATGTGCTCGCCAAGCTTATGCTTGGGCTTGTGGATACCCGGCGTATCGATGAAAATCACCTGGTAATCCGGCCCGGTCAGCACGGACTGTATCTTGTGTCTGGTGGTCTGCGGCTTGTCCGACATGATGACCACCTTTTGGCCCACCATTTTGTTCAAAAGGGTGGATTTACCGACGTTGGTTCTCCCCGTTATGGTGACAAAG
>CAJYBN010000095.1 GCA_913064925.1 uncultured Peptococcaceae bacterium | reverse complement strand
TTCCGATCTCGGTCACCAGAACGGCTATTTTCCTGTCCCGGTGGCGCCGGATGAAGTCCACCACCCCCGTTAAGGGGCCGCTCAGGACAATTTTTTTTTACGCAGGTGCTTGAACGGTGCCAGCGCCCTGGCGCTGCCCAGCAGCACGTCGGCAGCTGCCGCCGCTTGGCGGGCGGCCGGCGTCAGGTAGTCCGCGTGGCCGGGTCCCACGCCGATTACCGTGATATTTTCCATCCCCACCCCTCCGCGATGAGCCGGGCCTCCCGGTCCAGCCCCAGTATTTCGCCTTCCAGCGAGGTGAGCACCGTGCCGACCTGCAGGCAGCCCCTGGCGTGTGCCGCGGCGCGGCGGCTGGCCAGTGCGGCCAGCCTGTCAAACAGGAAGCCCAGCCCGGCGCTTTGCAGGATGCCGGCCGTCTCTTCCACCGTGACGCTGCTCCACAGTCGTTTCAGGACGTCTCGCTTTGCCCCGGCCAGCGCGGCGTGGGCCACCACTGTTTCCAGCCTGGCGTCGGCTACGCGGCTGTGGGTGTGGAAAATGCCCGCCGCCACCTTCACCAGCTTACCCTGGTGGCCGAACAGGAGCACCCTTTTAACGCCCCGGTACACGCACTGTTCCAGCATGTAGCCCACGAAATTGCCCATGCATACCACGGCGTCGACCGGCAGGCCGTATTTTTGCACGGCCCAGCCGGCGCCCTTTCTCCCCGGCGTCAGGACGAGGCTGGTGTGCCCCAGCGCGGCGGCCTGGGAAACCTGCAGGGCCAGGGAATATTTCCACGCCTCTTCGGACATGGGCTCCACTATCCCGGTTGTGCCCAGGATGGATATGCCGCCCTTGATGCCCAGCCGGGGGTTCATGGTCCTGGGGGCCACCGCCTCGCCGCCGGGCACGGAGATGGTGATTTCCACCCCGCAGCCGGGCGGCAGCACGCCGCCCACCTCGCTTTTGATCATGGCCATGGGGCCGGGGTTGATGGCCGGCCGGCCGGGCGGGCAGGGCAGGCCGGGCCTGGTCACCACGCCCACCCCCTCGCCGGCCTTGATATGTATACCCTCGCCGGCTCGCCGGGCCTCGGCGTGAATGGCCAGCCCGTCGGTGACGTCGGGGTCGTCGCCGGCGTCTTTGATTACGTGGCAGGCGGCGCCTTCTGCCGTGAACCGGGCGCCGTGCACCTTCACCCGCAGCACCTGGCCGGTCAGGGCACGGACTTCCACTTCGCCGGGCGGCGCCCCGGAAAAGAGGAGCATGGCGGCCCCCTTGGCGGCCGCCGCCGCGCACAGCCCGGTGGTGTAACCCCGGCGCAGCTTTTTTCCGCCCACCACCACGGGTTCAAGCAAGGCCGTCACCCCCGGCGGGGCTGACGCGGCGGGCGTGCGCCAGGCAGCTGGCGACAAAATTGCGCGCCAGGGCGGGGTGCCCGGCAAAGTGCAGGTGCAGGTAGGAGGCCAGCAGGTTGCCGCCCACCACTATGCCTTCCGGCTGCGCGTCCCCGCCGTTCCTGCCCGCCAGCCTGTAGGCGCGCCCGGTGCCCGGCGGCACGCCCGTCAGCACCGACCAGCGGAACTGGTGCCCGCGCAGCACGGCGCCGCGGGAAGCCAGGATGTTGTCCTGCAGTACCTCCGCGGTGGCGTACCCCAGGGCCGCCCTCTTTTCCTGCATGCGCACCCGGCCGGGCACCAGGCCGGCCATGGGGTAGAAACGGCCCGCGAAATCGATTATTCCCTCGGACAGGTACATGAGCCCGCCGCACTCGGCATAAATGGGCATGCGCCGCCGGTGGGCCGCGGCGATGCTGTCCAGCATGGACCGGTTGCGGGAGAGGGCGCCCAGGAACATTTCCGGGAAGCCGCCGCCGATGTAAACCCCGTGCACCCCGGCGGGCAGGGCTTTATCCCGCAGCGGGCTGAAATAAACCAGCCGGGCGCCGGCGGCTTCCAGCAAATCCAGGGCGTCCCGGTAGTAAAAGCTGAAGGCTTCGTCCATGGCCACGGCGATTTTTACCCGCCGGCCCGGGCCGTCCCCGGCGAATACCCGCTTGGGAGGGTAGTCCAGCGGCGGGGCGCTGCGGGCTATGGCCAGGACGCGGTCCAGGTCTATGCTTGCGGCTACCAGACCGGCCAGCCTGTCCAGGAAGGCGGTCAACCCCTCCTGCTCGGCGGCGGGCACCAGCCCCAGGTGCCGCTCGGGCAGCTGCAGGCCCGGCGTTTTGGGCAGGTAACCCACCGCTTCCACGCCGCACTGTTCTTCCACGGCATCCTTGAGCAGGCGGTAATGCCTGGGGCTGCCCGCGTTGTTGAATATGACTCCCCGCAGGCGCACGGCCGGGTCGAAGTTCTTGTACCCCTGCACCAGCGCCGCCGCGCTGCGCGCCATGCCCCCGGCGTTGACCACCAGGATGACCGGGGCATCCAGGCACTTGGCCAGCCGGGCCGTGCTGCCCGCCTCGCCCCGGTCGTAGCCGTCGAACAGGCCCATGACGCCCTCCACCACGGCCACGTCGGCCCGCGCGGCCGCCCGCAGGAACAGCTCGCGCATGGTATCTTCCGGCAGCAGCCAGCCGTCCAGGTTCCTGGACGCGCGGCCGGTGGCCGCCGCGTGGTAGCCGGGGTCGATGTAGTCCGGCCCCGCCTTGAAACCCTGCACCTTATAGCCCCGGCGCGCCAGGGCCGCCATCAGTCCCGTGGCCAGGACGGTTTTTCCCACTCCGCTTTGCACGCCGCCGATGATTACGCGGGGAACCATGCCGTTTGCCCTCCTTCGCGTCATTTGCTGCACCGCCGCCCGCCGCGCGGGGGAATGCGTTCCAGCAGCTCCTGCTTGGTTCTGGGCGGCCGGCCGGGCGGCAGCCAGCCTTTTTCCACCAGGTCGCGGTAAATTTCCACCAATTGGGGTTGAGCCAGGTCCGCCCGGGCCAGCAGCCCGTCGTTGAGAAATATGTCCGCGGGGTGCCCTTCGCCCGCCAGCTTCCCGTCCTTCATGACAAACACGTAATCCGCCCGGGAGTAGGCTAGGTCCACGTCGTGGGTGGAAAAGATGACGGTTACGCCGTCCCGGGTTTGCCGGTCCAACAGGTCCATCATGGCGGCGGCGTGCGCGGCGTCCAGCCAGGCGGTGGGCTCGTCGCAAACCAGCACCCGCGGCTGCATGGCCAGCACGGCGGCGATGGCCACCCGTTTTTTCTGGCCGAGGCTCAGAAAATGGGTGGGCTTATCCTGAAGGTGCAGTATGTCCACGGCCGCCATGGCCCTGTCCACCTGTTCCTGCACCTTGGCCGCGGGCCATCCCAGGTTGCAGGGGCCGAAGGAGATTTCCTGCCTGACATTGGCCGAGAAAAGCTGGGTGTCGGGGTCCTGGAAAACCACTCCTACGTTTTGCCGCAGCGTCATTAAAGAGGACCGGTCGTAACGCACCCGCCGCCCGGACCAGTATACGCAGCCGCTTTGCGGTCTGAGCAGGCCGTTGAAGTGCAAAAAAAGGGTTGTTTTGCCCGCCCCGTTGGGCCCCAGGAAGGCCGTTTTCTTTCCCCGGGGCACCGAGAGGCTGATGCCGTTCAGCGCCCGGGTGCCGTCGGGGTAACTGAATACCAGTTCTTCGGCCCTGAGGATGGGTTCGCCCGTCACCGGCCCGCACCGCCCGGCCACAGCGCCGCGGCCAGCAGTGCCAGCTGCACGGCGGCGATCAGAGCCATATTGCGCGCCGACAGAGGGCGGGATACCGGCGGCGCGGCGATTTTACCCGCGTAGCACCTGGCCGAGAGGGACAGGTAAAGCATTTCCGAGTGGTACAGTGACTTGGTGAACAGGCCGGTGGCCAGCCGCCCCAGCGAGTAAAAGGAGGATTTCACCCGGCTGTACCCCAGGCGCGACGCTTGGGCCGTGTAAATCCTGCGGGCGGTGGCCAGGAGCACGAAAATAAACCGGTACATCATGGTCATTATTTCCAGCAGCAGCGCGGGCAGTCCCAGCCTGCCCAAAACCGCGCATACGTCCGCCACGGGCGTGGTCAGCACGAGAAAGTAAAGGCAGGAAACGGCGCCCAAAGACTTGAGCAGAACTGCGGCCGCGGCGGCCAGGCTGCCGGCCGTCACGCCCGCCGCGCGCCCGCCCAGCTGCACGCCCCACAGCAGGGACTGGATGTCTTCCACCGTGCACACCGCCACCGCCAGGGCGCCCGGCAGCAGGAAGGCGGCGGGTACCAGCATAAGCCTGGCGTAATAGGCGGGAGGGATTTTGGCCGGCGCAATGACCAGCCCCGCCATGAGCAGCGCGGCCAGCAGCGGGGTGACCGGCGAGGAAGACAGCAGGCACTGCAGCAGGGTGGCCAGCGCCAGGATAATTTTTTCCGCCGGGTGGACCCGGCTTAACCTGTTGACGTAGGCATAATGGTCTATGAGCAGCAAGCTGGCGGCACCCCCCTCTGGTGTAATTACGGCTGCCGGCTGTAGTTCCGGGTTTGGCTGCTGGCGTTTTTTCCCCGCTGGTAGCCCAGGAAGTAGCCCAGGAACCCGGCGCCGGCGGCCGCCTGAAGGGCGAACAGCAGGCTTTCGATCTCACCGCTGGGCGGTTCCCACGGGAAGGAAAACCAGGGCTCGTAACCGGGCCGGGTTTGCTTGATGATTTCCTCGGCCTGCCCGTCGGCGCCGCTGAATTCCGCGTCACCGTTCACCCACAGGGGCAGCAGGGTGAGCAGGGCCACCAGCGCCAGCAGCAGCAGATTTTTGGTCTGCATTACGCATTCACCCCTTTGGCGGCGGTGTCACGGGCGGAAATGACGGACAGCTCCTGCAGTTCCCGCTTGTTTTGCGCGGTCAGCAAGTTGATCACCACCACCGTCAGCAGTCCCTCGCTGACGGCCAGCGGGACCTGCGTCAGAGCAAAAACGCCGGCAAATTTGGCCAGAGAAACGGCTACGCCGCCGGCCGGGTCTGGGAAAGCTAGGGCCAGCTGCAGGGATGTGGTCAGGTAAGTCACCAGGTCTCCCAGGGCTGCGGCCAGGAAAACCCGCAGCCACAGGGGCGCCCCCAGCGCCCGGCCCAGCCTGAACACCGCGTAGGCGGCCAGGGGACCGGCCACCGCCATGGAAAATGTGTTGGCGCTCAGGGTGCTGAGGCCTCCGTGGGCCAGCAGCAGCGCCTGGAATAGCAGCACCAGGCAGCCCAGCACGCTCATGGCCGCGGGGCCGAACAAAATGGTGCCCAGCCCGGTGCCCGTGGGGTGGGAACAGCTGCCCGTCAAGGAGGGCAGCTTCAGCGCCGACAGCACGAAGGCAAAGGCCCCCGCCAGCCCCAGCAGCATTTTCACCCGGGGGTTGCGCCCGGCCGTTCGGCGGATGGATATGGTGCCCAGCACCAGGAAAGGCAGCGCGGCCAAACCCCAGGTAACGCACCACCCCAGGGGGAGAAAGCCTTCCATGATGTGCATGGCGTAAGCCTCGTTCGGGTAAAGTACCAGCACGGCTGCGATCAGCAGGGCTACGGTAATTTTGCTGCGCGGTATACCGGCGCCGCCGGTACCGGCACGCGGACAGCAACGGGTTTTAGGCATTGTGTTTGCACTCCCTTCGGGAAAAATAAAACCTCCGCCATCCGGTGGCAGAGGTATAAAAAACATAAATAAACAACTCCTCTATCGACCGTAGATGGAGCAGTGGCTAAGGAAAACGGGCAGGTTTCCTGGCTCGTGGATCACTGCCTGTTCCCGCGCCTTCCCGGGACAGCGTCCCAGTGGCATCGTGCGGGCCGGCTCCCCACTCACAGTGGCGGGACCGCGTCAGACTTGCACTGACTTCCCTTTTAACCCCGTCGGGGCACCCGGTTTCCGGGTTATGCAGTTGTATTAATCTTGAAAGATGTTATTCCGCAGTTATTATTAAATATAAACATATACGCTGTGGCCTGTCAACCAGTTATGGAAATTTTTTGTCTCCGGCGACCCGCGGCCGCACGGTGGTGCGCAGGGCCTGCCACATGTCGCCGGGCACCAGACCCAGCCGCCAGAGGGCGATGCCGCCCAAGTGGTAGCGCTTGGCCACACCCACCTTGGTAATAATGCTCTCCGGCGTTTCGCTGGGAACCGAGATGCCCAGCAGCAGCTTGGCGGGGGGCACGGCGGTCGCGGCCTCCTGCACGGCCTGGAGGACCAGGTTTAACGGCTCGGGCTTGGAACCGTAGTCGTAAGCCATGATGACGATGCGGTCGGCCGCTTCGCCCAGCGCCCGGTAATCATAGCCCCGGTACACGCTGTTGGGGGCGTGCAGGGTCAGGGTGAGGCCCAGCCCGGCTGCGTGCAGCTTTTCTGCTAGCCGACTGGCGAACGCCGTGAAGGCGGCGCGGGTGGCCGCCAGTTGTTCCCCGTTTTCCCGGTAGCCGAGCCCTTCGAAGTCCAGGTTTACGCCGTGGTACCGCCCGGCTTCGGCGGCAATTTCCTTTACCGCCCGGGACACCGCGCCTGCATCGGACAACAGGTTGACGATGGCGCCGTCCTGGTCGGTGAGGTGGACGACCATCTCCGTCCGCAGGTTATAGCTCCGGGCGGCCTCCAGCACTTTTTCCCACCCGTCGGGGCGCTGCCAGCCCGTCCTGCTCCTGGTGAGCAGGCGGCCCTTTTCGTCCAGGCTGTACCAGCCCAGCGCCAGTTCGCCGACCACGTCGGTATTGCCCGGCCCGGCGGCGGGGTAGGGCTTTTGGAAGAGGTCCGTCCAGCTGCTGGTGGCGCTGTCGCCCAGGGCGTAAAAGCCCATCACCGTCATGGGGCGGGGCGGCGACGTTATTTTCACGGCGCGGGCGGCGGCGTCCCAGTCCACTTTACAGCCGAAGGCCTCGCTGAAAAAGCGCACCGGTATGAGGGTTCGGCCGCCCGCGATCACCGGCGGCACGTCCAGAACGACGGGGGCGTCGTTGTGGTAAGCGGTGCTGTTGCCGATCTGCAGGCGCACCGTTGTTTGCCCGCCGGAGGCGGTCACCGTCCGGGTGGCGCCGTCCCAGGCAACTGCCACGTTCAAGGCCTCGGCGATGGCCCGGAAGGGTACCAGGGTGCGGCCGTTTTGCAGCACCGGCTTGACGTCAAAGGAAACCGGCAGCCCGTCCACCAGCACCGGTATTTCCCGGCCGGCGAAAGCGGGCCCGGCCGGGCCGGCACACAGAAGTGGTAAGCAGAAAATGACAATAAAAGGCAAAAGCCACCTGGTGCAAGGGCGACTGCCTCCCGGTAAAGTATTTCGCGGCGTGAGCAAAAAACCCGACCTCCTTGGACAGGCTTTATAAATATTTGACGAAAAAACCAGCCGGTTTGTTGCTTCAATTAACCAATTTTTCCACCGGCGGGTTAATTGCAAGCGTCAATTTGCTGCCGGGGAGAGGATTTCCCCGCCGGGGTTAGGAATATTAATTACTAGATTGCATGCCGGTCGAACCGGCAACATTGTCCGCAGGAGAGGGGATAAAACTATGCAAATCAAAGAGTTGCGGGAAGAGGCCAAAAAGAAACTAAAGGGATACTGCCGGGTTTGTCCCGTTTGCGACGGGCGGGCCTGTGCCGGGGAAGTGCCGGGCATGGGCGGCGTGGGCACGGGCAGCGCCTTTAGGGCCAACCTGGAGGCGCTGGCCGGCTACCGGCTGAACATGCGCACCTTGCACAACGCCAAAGACCCCGACACTGGCTGCCGGCTTTTCGGCCTGGATCTGCAAACGCCGGTGCTGGCGGCACCAATGACTGGCACCCCGTATAACATGGGCGGCGCGCTGTCCGAGCGCGAATTTATCGGCGCGGTGATTAGCGGCAGCAAGGCCGCCGGCAGCCTGGGTTTTTCCGGCGACGGCGCCGACCCTGCCATGTACGATTCCGGGGTGGATGCCGTGGCGGCCGAAGGGGGATGGGGCGTGCCCGTGATTAAGCCCCGGGAGCAGAAGGAAATCGTGGACAGGATACGCCGGGCCGAGGAGGCGGGTGCCGTGGCGGTGGGCGTGGACGTGGACGGCGCCGGCCTGGTGACCATGGCTTTAAAGGGGCAGCCGGTGGGGCCCAAGACCGCCGCCGAGCTGCGTGAAATAATATCCGCCACCAAGCTGCCCTTTGTGGTCAAGGGCATTATGACCGTTGACGAGGCCGAGATGGCCGCGGAAGCGGGCGCGGCGGCCATCGTGGTTTCCAACCACGGCGGGCGCATCCTGGACTTTACCCCCGGCGCGGCGGAGGTCCTGCCCGGCATTGCCGCCGCCGTCAAGGGCCGGGTGGTCATACTGGCCGACGGGGGAGTGCGCTCCGGCGTCGATGTGTTGAAACTGTTGGCCCTGGGCGCCGACGCGGTGCTGGTGGGGCGACCCCTGGTGGTGGGCGCCTTCGGCGGCGGCGCGGAGGGCGTGCGCCTGTTAATCGAAGACTACACCGCCCAGCTGAAGCAGGCCATGATTCTTACCGGCTGCGCCTCGCTGCAGGACATAGACGAACGGGTGATATATCAAGGGTAACTCACTAAGTTCCAGGGCCTGCCGCCGGGCAGGCCCTCTATCAAGCCCGCACCGGTCATACCAGCAGGTCAACTGAACAACAACCAAAGCGCGCCGGCGTGTGCCGCTGGGCGCTTTCCGGCCGGGTGAGGCCGGCGGGGCGGCTTGCCCCGGGCTTGCTCGAGGAGGATTGTACAATTGTCCACCACCGGCTTGGCCTTTGTGGCCTTCTTGCCCATCTTGTTTACCATCGTGGCTATGACGGCTTTTTCCTGGCCAGCCAGGAAGGTGATGCCCGCGGCTTGGGCCGCCGCTGCGGTTATCGCCCTGGCCATCTGGGGAGTGCAGCCGCTGCGCGTGGCCGCCGCCACCGTGTACGGTTTTTTGTCGGCCCTGAATATACTCATCATTATCTTCGGCGCCATATTGATTTTAAACACGCTGCAAAAAAGCGGCGCCATGTCGGCCATCAACCGGGGTTTTTACGGCATTACCCCGGACCGCCGCATCCAGGCCGTCATCATTGGTTGGATGTTTGGCTCCTTCATCGAGGGCGCGGCCGGGTTCGGCACGCCTGCGGCGCTGGCCGGTCCGCTGATGGTGGGCCTGGGCTTTCCGCCCCTGGCCGCCGCTATGGTGGCTCTTATTTTTGACAGCACGTCGGTAAGTTTCGGCGCCGTGGGCACGCCGGTCATCGGCGGCATCGGCTCGGTGGTGCAGGCCACGGTGGTGGAACGGCTGGGGGAGGCGGCGTTCCTGCCCCTGTTGAAGCAGGTGGGGGTGTGGACGGCGGTTTTCCACGCTGCGGCGGGCACTTTCCTTCCCCTGCTGGCCCTTTGCCTGCTGACCGCCTTCTTCGGGCCTGCGGGGAAGCGCTCCGCCAGGCACGGTTTGGCGGCGGCCCCCTTTGCCCTGTTCGCCGGGCTCTGCTTTACCGTACCCTACGTGGCCACTGCTGTTTTGCTTGGCCCCGAATTCCCGTCCTTGGCGGGCGCGCTGGTCGGGCTGCCGGTGGTGCTGCTGGCCGCATCCCGCGGGTTTCTGGCGCCCCGGGAAAAGTGGGATTTCCCACCTGCGGAGCGCTGGGAAGGCAACTGGCGGGGGGCGGTGCAGGCACGCGCGGCAGACCGGGGCAGTATGCCCCTGTGGCTGGCCTGGATGCCTTACCTGCTTATCGCTCTGCTCTTGGTCCTCACCAGGGTTCCCCAGCTGGGATTGAAAAAGGTGCTGGCCAACCAGGTGCTTACCGTGCCCAACATCCTGGGGTCCCACATTGATTACACTTTGCCTTACTTGTACCTGCCGGGTACCGTTCCCTTTATCCTGGTGGCCTTAATTACTTTTTTCCTGCATAAAATGCCGGGCTATAAAGTGCGGGAGGCCTGGGTGGACACCTGCAGGCAGATAAGCGGCCCGGCCATGGCCTTGTTTTTCGCCGTGGCTATGGTGCAAGTGATGGTGCTTTCCGATGTAAACCTCAGGGGGCTGGACAGCATGATGATTGCCATGTCCAAGGCCGCGGCCGCGGCGGTGGGGGGAGCGTGGCCGCTGGTGTCGCCTTTTGTGGGCATCTTGGGCGCCTTTATGGCCGGTTCCAACACCGTGTCCAACATTTTGTTCGCCCAGTTCCAGCTGGGTGTCGCGCAGCAGCTGGGCCACTCCGGGGTGCTGGT
>CAJYBN010000094.1 GCA_913064925.1 uncultured Peptococcaceae bacterium | reverse complement strand
CGCCGCCGGGGTGACCCACCACCGGGAGAACTAACGCGGCAAGCCCATCGGCCGAATACTGAGGGAGCAGCTGGCGGCGGGGCGCTTTACCGCCACTACCGACAGCGCGCTGGCCATGCGGGAGTGCACCAGCATCATCATCACCGTGGGGCTCCCCGTGCAGGACGGCCGGCCCCAGTCGTACCCCTTGGGAGAATGCCTGCGCAGCGTGGCCGCGGGCTTGAAGAGGGGCGACCTGGTGGTGGTGCGCAGTACCCTGGTGCCCGGGTACACCCGGGATTTTGTTTTGCCCATCTTGGAGTCCAGCGGCCTCAAGGCGGGGCGGGACTTCTACCTGGCCTACTCCTCGGAGCGCATCGCCGAGGGCAGGGCTTTCGAGGAGTTCGAACAAATGCCGGGGCTGGTCAGCGGCATCGACGGGGAGAGCCTGCGGCGGGCCAAGGAACTGCTGGGCATTGTCACCAAGGCCCCCCTCATCGAGGCTTCTTCTTTTGAAGCGGTGGAGCTGGCCAAGCTGCTGGAAAACATTTCCCGCGACGTCAACATCGCCATGGTCAACGAGATGGCCAAGGTGAGCAAGGCCATGGGCCTGAACATCTTTGAAATCATCGAGCTGGCCAACACCCACAAGCGGGTTAACCTGCTGTATCCCGGGCCGGGGGTGGGCGGCTACTGCATCCCCAACGCGCTGCACTACCTGGCCGCGCGGGCCGAGTCCCTGGGCGTGCCGCTGCCGCTGCTGGAGGCGGCCAGGAACGTCAACGAGGAGATGCCGGCCTACGTGGTGAGCCTGGTGAACAGGCACCTGCCGGTGCCCCCCGCCGCAGCCCGGATCGGGGTGCTGGGCCTGGCCATGAAGGACTATTCCAGCGATACCAGGTGCAGCCCGGCGCTGAAAATTGTATGGCTGCTGGAGCGGTCCGGCATGCGGGTCAAGGCCTTCGACCCGGCGGTACCGGAGCGCTACCCATTCAGCGTGGACTCCCTGGCGGAGGCGGTTGAGGGCGCCCACGGCCTGCTGGTGCTGGCCCGGCAGGAAGGTATCGATTACGAGAGCTGGGAGCTGTTCCGCAATGCCATGAGCCGCGACGGCCGGCCGTTCATCATCGACACCAAGCGAGTTTACGGCGGCCGGAGCTTCGAGAGGGACGGCATCCTGGTGGATTCTATTTAGCCCGGTGCTTCGTCCCGGCTTGCTCATGGCTCCCGCGCCGACGGCACCGCGGCTCGTTTCGGGCGAAACCGGACCGTCCTCAATTCACCGTCCATGGTTCAGTTCGGACTCTCGCGGACGTCCTGTCCGCTCGTCCGGTTTCGCAACCTCACTTCGCCGGGTGCCGTTACCGGCGCTCCCGCAAATCGCTTCGCTCGGGACGGGCGCACCGGGCTTCAATGTCTGCGGCGGTATTGGATGCAAGAAGTGAAACTTTTGCCAAGCGCAAAAAGGTAAGTTTCTCTGATTTATTGAGAATTTTACCCACCCGGGATGGCGTAAGTAAAACACCTTTTTACCCCCTTGCGTGGGCCAGGCACAAAAACGCCGCCGGGGTGCGGCGGCGGTGATGCACAGGTTCGGCAATTACTGCGGGTCGGAGATCTTGACGTCAAAGATGATGCCCTTGAACTCGTAGTCCAGGGACTTCACGTAGTAATCCTTACCCACCCTGATTTCCTGGCCCCCCAGCGTAATGGTGGCCGAGGAAAGGGTGGTGGTCCCTTCCACGGTCACGTAAACATCTTTCAGGTACGGGTCGGTGACCATGACCCGCTTGCCTTTAGAGTCGGAATTAACCAGCAGGGCGGGCTTTATTTCCACGCTCTTGACCTTGACGTTGGTATAACTGTTGCCCGCCACCATGGGGTCGCCCACGGATATCACGCCGATCAGTTCCGGCCTGACACAGGGTACCATCACTTGTACTTCGACAAGTTTGACCTCACCCGTGGCCGCCGGGGTGCGAATCTTGTAAGCCACGCCGGCTATAACCAGCACCACCAGCACTGCTACCAGAAAGTCGATAATATTGATCAGACCGAAAAGCTTACCCTTATCGTCAATAATTTTCATTTTATTACTCCATCCCATAATTTTTTAACCAATACAAAACCAATATAATACAAGTTGTCCGGCAGGTCAATGTTTTGCCTCGAGGAGAAATGACCCGTGTCCGAAGGAAAGATAATCGCCAGGGCGGCCCTGGTCATCGTCATTATGACCGTGTTTTCCAGGGTGTCCGGTTTTTTGCGCGAAGTAGCCATAGCCCACCAGTTCGGCGCCACCGCGGCGACGGATGCCTACGTGCTGGCCTACACCCTGCCTTTTTTGGCCATGATGGCCGTGGGTGGGGCCATCACGGCCACGGTGGTTCCCCTGTTTACCGAGTACGCCGCCCGCCGGCAGGTAGATGAAGCGTGGCGGCTGTTCAGCCGGGTGCTGAACGGCCTGATCCTGGTGCTGGCGGCGGCGGTGTGTGCAGGCGTCCTGCTGGCGCCGCAGCTGGTTGCCGTCATGGCGCCGGGGTTTGCGGGCGAAACGGCGGACCTGGCGGCGAAGCTGGTGAAAATTATGCTGCCCAGCCTTATTTTTATGGTGCTGGGCAACCTGTTTATGGGCCTGCTGAACGCCAACAACATATTCGGGCCTTCCGCCGCCGGGCCGGCGGTGATGAACACCATCATCATCGCAGCCGCCCTGACGGTGGGCGGCGTTTTCGGCATCTCGGGCCTGGCCGCAGGCACGGTGACCGGCGCCGTGCTGGCGGCGCTGGTGCAGGTGCCGTTTTTACTGCGGGCAGGGTTCCGGTGGCACCCGGTGGTCAGCCCGGCCGACCCCGGGGTGCACAAGCTGCTGACCCTCATGCTGCCCGTGCTGGCCACCTCGGGCATCAGCCAGGGTTACTTCCTGGTGGAAAGGATGCTGGCCTCCGGGCTGGATGAGGGCAGCATCGCCGCGTTAAACTACGCCAACAAGCTGGTGCTGCTGCCGCAGGGGTTGTTTGTATTTGCCGTCAGCACGGCCATTTTCCCCACCCTCTCCCGACTGGTGTCCGAGCACAGGCGGGAGGATATGGCCAGGATTCTCTCCCGGGGCGTGAAGCTGGTGTTCATGATAGCGGTGCCGGCCGGGGTCGGGCTGATGGTGCTCAGGGAGCCCGTCATCAGCCTGCTGTTTGAGCGGGGCGCCTTTGACCAGCGGGCGGTGGATATGACGGCTTCGGCTTTGCTTTACTATTCCATCGGGCTGGCGGGCCTGTCCGTGAACCCCTTGCTGGTGCGGGGTCTATTCGCTTTGCAGGACATGTGGGCGCCCTTAAAGTCAACCGCGGTGATGGTGGCGGCCAACATAGCGCTGGCGCTGTTGCTGGTGGACAGGCTGCAGCACGGAGGGCTGGCCCTGGCTTATTCCCTGGCCGTTACCCTGAACATGCTGATCCTGGCCTGGCTGCTGCGGCGTAAGGTGCCGGGCTTTATCAACCGGCAGCTGGTGCGCTTTCTGGCCTGCGTTTTGCTGGCTGGTGTCCCCATGGCCCTGTTGCTGCAGTTTGTCGACCCGCTGGTGGCCTCCCGCCTTGGGGAGGGCGGCGCGGCTACCCTGGCCAGGCTGCTGGTGGACGCGGTTTTGGGAATGGCGGCTTACCTGCTGGCGGCCTGCTTGTTGAAGTTGGACGAGCTGCAGTATATTGCGGAAGTGGTTAAAAAACGGCTGTGCCGGGAAAAATTACCTCAGCGACAAAAGGAAAAAATTTAAGCGAAAAGGAAACAAATTGCCATAACCTTGCGTCTATAAAGAAGTGTGTCTATAGAGAAGTATCTTTTATCAAACAAAGGACGAAGGGCGGTTGTGGCAATTGACGCGTACCATGCATCGCAAGTGGATCCACTGGGTTGTTGCACTTGTTTTCTTTGTTGCCTGTTGCGGCTGGTGGCCGGTCCCCCCGGGCCGGGCGCAGGAAACGGCGGGCGACCGGCCGGCGGTTGTGCCGGTCACCAGGGGCGCCGAGCTGGCCCGGTACGAGCTGGTGATGGACGGGAAGCTGTGCCGCGTTTTCGTGCTGACGGTGGACCTGGCGGACCCGTACCTGGAGGTCAGGCCCATGTTCGGCAAAAACGGGACGCTGGGCGCCACCCAGAATCTGGTGGACATGGCCCGGGAATACGGAGCCGTTGCCGCCCTTAACGGTGATTTTTTCCAGATAAAAAGCGGTAAACCCATCGGCCTGACCGTGGTGGACGGCGGGCTGGTCACCAGCCCGGCCCTGCGCGGCGACATGTACGGCCTTGCGTTTACCGCGGACAAGCAGCCGCAGATCATGGTGTTCGGTTTTTCCGGCCGGGTGGTCACCGAAGCGGGGGCCAGTTACCCCCTGGCCGGGGTGAACAAGCCCGGGTACCTGAAACAAAGCGGGGTTTCGGCGGACGTGGACAGCCTGCAGGCGTATACCCCCTTATGGGGCGATAAGAGCAGGGGCTGCGATGAAAACCTGCCCGGGCGCTGGGTGGAGGTTGTGGTCAGCGGCGGCGTGGTGCAGCGGGTGGTGGAAAATGGCGAGCCCCAGGCCATTCCCGCTGACGGGTACGTGCTCAGCGGTCACGGCGCGGCGGCCGATTGGCTGGCCGGGCATATCAAGCCTGGTGATAAGATAAATATAGAGTATGCCCTGCAGCCCGCGGGGGATTTTGTTTCTGCCCTGGGCGGGCAGTCACTGCTGGTTGAGGACGGCAAGGTGCCCGCCGCTTTCGACCAGGAAATACCGGGCCTGCGGGCCCGCAGTGCCGCGGGCTACTCGGCGGACGGCAGGTACCTGTATCTGGTGGCAGTGGAGGGCGGTGCCGGCAGCCGGGGCATGACCCAGCGGGAACTGGCCGAGTTTATGGTGTCCCTGGGAGCTTGGCGGGCGGTTAACCTGGACGGGGGCGGCTCAACCACCCTGGTGGCCAGGCCGCTGGGCCGGTACGAGGTAGAAGCGGTGAACACCCCGGAGAAAGGCAGCCTGCGCAAGATTCCCACGGCCTGGGGGGTGTTTAGCACGGCCCCCCGGGGGGACCTGGCCGGTCTGATCATTGACGGCCCAAAAACGGTGCTGCCCGGCGTGCCGGTTTCCTACACGGCGTACGGCTATGACGAATACTTCAACCCCTACCCTGTGAAGCCGAACAGGGTGCGCTGGTCGGCGGCCGGCGGGCGCGGCCGGTTCACGGACGGCTATTTCCTGCCCGGCGCGCGGGGGGAAGCGGTGATCAGGGCGGCGTACGGGCCTCTGAGGCAGGAAAAAACGGTCCTGGTCCTGGGCGAGGGAGACATGGAATCCCTGGCGGTACGGCCTGCGGCCATTAAAGTGATGGCGGGCGAAAGAGTGACTCTCAGCGTGGAGATAAAATCCAGGCAGGGGCAGGTATTTACGGTGCCGGTAGAGAATGTAAAATGGCAAGTGGATGAGAATATCGGCAGCGTGGCGGGCAGCGAATTTGTGGCCGGGGCGGAAGCCGCCGCCGGTTTTCTACAGGCGGAATTCCTGGGCCTTGCGGCACGGGTGCCGGTTAAGGTGAGGACCGCCGATACGGTGGTCGAACTAGTGGAACCCGGGAAGGATGCCGTTGTGGAGCTGGACGGCTCCGCGCGCCTGGTGTTCCCGGCCGGCTGGACCGGTATCCCCCGCCGGGTGGAGGTACGCTTTGGCGAGCAGCAGTTAGAGGACCTGCCGGCCGGCATTGAAGCGCTGTCCGCGCCGCTGACGGTGAGCTCACCAGATGGCTGGCCCGCCGGAGCAGGGAAGCCCTGGCAGGTGGAGTGGCCCCTGAGGGGCCTGGCCGTGCCGGAAGAACGGGAAGGGACGATGAAGGTCTTTACCCGGCCTGACGAAGAGTCTGATTGGCAGGCGGTGCCCTGCCGGGTGGACCGCGAGGAGAACAAGGCTGCGGCCCTGCTGCATTCCGGCGGCCAGGTGGTGCTGGCGCTGGATAACAGGCCGGTGCCGGAATTCACCGACGTGGCAGGGCACTGGGCGGCTGATGCCATTCGGGCTATGGCGGCTCGGGGTGTCGTGCAGGGCTTCCCCGGTGGAGAGTTCAGGCCCGGGAAGGGGGTCACCAGGGCCCAGTTTGCGGTGATGCTGCGCAACGCCATGGGCTGGCCGGCGCCGCAGCAGGAGCCGGTCTTTCGGGATGAAGTGCCGGGATGGGCGGCCGGCGCCGTGGCGGCCGCAGCCAGCCGCGGTGTGATCACCGGCTACCCGGAAGGGGAATTCCGCCCGCACAACACCCTCACCAGGGCCGAGATGGCGGTGATTATGAGCCGCATGCTGGACCGGGAGAACGTACCCAGGGGTACCCAGCCGCCCGCCTACCGGGATGCGCTGCAGGTACCCGCCTGGGCGGCGCCCGCCGTGGCCAGGGTGAGCGAAACGGGCCTCATGCGGGGCGACCCGGGCGGCCGGTTCCGCCCCCTGGATACCGTAACCAGGGCGGAGGCCGTTACGGTGATCAATTCCTGGTACCGCTTGCTGAACTGGAAATAAACTAATCGTGGAGTGATCCTGATGGCTGGTGAAAATGTAATGAATATCAGGGAAATAATGGAGGTGCTGCCGCACAGGTACCCCTTTTTGCTGGTGGACCGCATTGTGGAGATGGTCCCCGGCGTGCGGGCCGCGGGCGTAAAGAACGTTACCGCCAACGAGCCATTCTTCCAAGGTCATTTCCCGGGGTACCCGGTGATGCCGGGCGTGCTCATCATCGAGGCCATGGCCCAGGTGGGCGCGGTGGCCGTACTGAGCACGCCGGATTTCGGGGGTAAGCTGGCTCTGTTCGCCGGCATCGACAAGGCGCGTTTCCGGCGCCAGGTGGTGCCAGGGGACGTGCTGCACCTGGAAGTGGAGATAGTGCACATGCGCGGCTCCATGGGCAAGGGCAAGGGGCTGGCGCGCGTGGACGGCGAGCCGGCGGCCGAGGCGGAGCTGCTGTTCGCAGTGGTGGACAAGGAGTAGCGGGGGGCACGCGGCGTGGCGCCGTGTGTTCCTTTGGGACTTTTGGCTTGAGGAAGTGACGTAGTAACGAAGAGAGCCGTTGAGATTGGACACATTATGCGGCAAGCCAAAATAAGGAAAAACATGCGCCGCATGAACTATAGGTGTAAATATGACATATTTGGCATCTATTTTTGAAAACCGCCCGAATATTGCCGAATTTTGCTCTTTGTGCATTAGGCGGTGCCGGTGATAAAATTAACTAAAGTTTGTCTAAAAGCCGTTCCCGTCGGCCTGGAGGGATATACCGGTGGAAAAGTACATATTACCCCTGGCGCTGGCCCTGGTTTTAGGTTTTCTGGTAACCCCCCGGGTGCGCGCGCTGGCGGTTAAATGCGGGGCGCTGGATTACCCCGAGCCGCGCAAGATTCACAACGGGCCCATGCCCCGTTTGGGTGGACTAGCCGTATACTTGGCCTTTGTGCCGGCTGTGCTCCTTTTCCGGGAACTGGCGCTGCAGGTTTGGGGTCTGCTCGCCGGTGCCACGCTGGTTCTCCTGCTGGGTATCGTTGACGACATCCGCGGGCTTTCCCCGCGGGTTAAGCTGGCCGGGCAGGTGGCAGCATCGCTGGCCGTTATTCCCTTCGGGGTGCAGGTTCATTTTATAACTAACCCGTTAAACGGCGATATGATAATGTTGGGGGCATTCAGCATTCCCCTGACGGTGCTCTGGATAGTGGCGGTGACCAACGCCGTAAACCTCATCGACGGGCTGGACGGCCTGGCCGGAGGCGTGTCCAGCATTGCCGCCCTGACCATGGCCGCGGTGGCCTGGACCCAGTGGATCATGTTCGGCATCGACGGCCTGCCGGAAATGATCATGCTGGCGCTGACCCTGGTGGCGGCGGTTACCGGTTTCTTGCGGCATAACTTTTACCCGGCCAAGATATTCCTGGGCGACTCGGGTTCCATGTTCCTGGGTTTTACCCTGGCGGTCATGGCCATCCTCAGCCTGACCAAAAGCGCCACTGCCATTTCGGTGTTCATACCCTTGGTGATTCTGGGCGTGCCTCTGCTGGACACCTTCTTCGCGGTGATCAGGCGCTACCACCTGCACCGGCCTATATTCCAGCCCGACCGGGAGCACCTGCACCACCAGCTGATGGCCATGGGGCTCAACCACCGGCAAACGGTGCTGGCCATATACGGGCTCAGCGCTTTCCTGGGCCTCAGCGCCGTAGTGTTGAACTTGGTGAGCAACCACCAGGCGTTGTTCATGCTGGTGATCATCGCGGTGGCGGTGTTTTACCTGGCTGACCGGGTGGGCGTGATGGGAGACGCCCGGCGAGCGGGGTATGAGCTTTCGGATAAATACAGGCAGCGGTCCTCGAAAATGTAGGACCGTTTTTTAATGGCCGCCGGGTGCAAGTTCACCCACTTGAGGCAAATAGAATAAAAAGAGGATTTTTTTGGTCATACATGGAATATCTCTTTTGTCAGGCGGCGCCGGGCTTAAGGTTCCGCACCCGGCGCCGGAAAGCAAAGGAGGTTTTTTCATGCGTATCAGAAAGGCCGTCATTCCGGCCGCCGGCCTGGGGGTGCGTTTTTTGCCCGCCACCAAGGCGCTGCCCAAGGAAATGATACCCATCGTGGATACCCCGACCATCCAGTACATAATCCAGGAGGCGGTGGACTCGGGCATAGAGGATATATTGATCATTACGGGCCGCGACAAGAAGCCCATAGAGGACCACTTCGACAAATCGGTGGCCCTGGAAGAGCACCTGAAGGAAAAGGGAAAAACCGGCGAACTGGAAATGCTGCACCGGATCAGTGACATGGCGCAGATTTTTTACGTGCGGCAGCAGGAACCGCGCGGGCTGGGCCACGCCGTTTACTGTGCCCGCCGCTTCGTGGGCGACGAGCCCTTTGCGGTTTTGCTGGGGGACGATATCGTGCGCAGCGAGGTGCCCTGCCTGAAGCAGCTGATGGACCTGTACGATGAGGTGCAGGCTACCGTCATCGGTGTGCAGGAGGTACCGCCGGCGGATGTCAGCAAGTACGGCATTCTGGATGCCGAGCCGGTGCGGGAAAACGTTTACCGGGTGCGCGACCTGGTAGAAAAGCCCGCCCCGGAGGAGGCGCCGTCACGCCTGGCCATCATGGGCCGCTATATTATCGAGCCCGCCGTGTTTGACATCCTGGCCCGCACCAAGCCCGGCGCCGGCGGCGAAATCCAGCTAACCGACGCCCTCCGGGAGCTGGCCGGGCCGGGGGAAATGTACGGGCTGGTTTTCCAGGGCCGGCGCTACGACGTGGGCGACAAGTTGGGGTACCTGAAGGCCACGGTGGAATTCGCCCTGGCAAGGCCCGACCTGGCGGGCCAGTTCCGCAGCTACCTGGAAACACTGGTACGGGAACGGCGAGGCAGTTGACCGCTGCGCCCCCGGGCCGGCACGCCGCACTAAACGCTGCCCGGCGAAGCCGGCGGGGATCAATAAATGTACGCGCGGGGAGGATTGCATTGCGAGTACTGGTTACGGGCGGGGCCGGCTTCATCGGTTCCCACGTGGTGGATGCCCTGGTGGGCCGGGGCATGCGGGTGAGCGTGCTGGATAACCTGGCCACCGGGCGCTTTGAAAATGTGGATCCCCGGGTCAACTTTTATCACGGGGACATCAGGGACGAAAAACTGGTGCGGGAAGTGCTGCGGGCCGAGAGGCCGGACGCCGTGATTCACCAGGCGGCGCAGGTGGACGTGCAGACCAGCGTAAGCGAGCCGGCCACCGATGCCGCCGTAAACATTTTGGGCTCTGTCAACCTGCTGGAGGCCTGCCGCGTGTACGGGGTTAAAAAGGTGGTTTACGCTTCCTCGGCGGCGGTGTACGGCAACCCCTGCTACCTGCCGGTGGATGAAAAGCACCCTGTGCAGCCGCAGTCGGCCTACGGCGTGTCCAAGCATACCGTGGAACATTACCTGGCGGTGTACCGGGAGCTGCACGGGCTGGATTACACCGTGCTCCGCTACGCCAACGTTTACGGCCCGCGCCAGGACGCCGCCGGCGAGGGGGGCGTGGTGGCCATTTTCACCGCCGCGCTGCTGCAGGGCCGGCGGCCGCGCATTTACGGCAGCGGCAGGCAGACCCGGGATTTTGTTTACGTGGGCGACGTGGCCATGGCCAACCTGGCCGCGCTCAGCGCGGGCAGCGGCGGCATTTTCAACGTCAGCACCGGCTTGCCCACTTCGGTAAACGAGCTTTTTCACGCCTTGCGGCGGTTAACGGGCAGCGATGCGGAG
>CAJYBN010000093.1 GCA_913064925.1 uncultured Peptococcaceae bacterium | reverse complement strand
TGGTGCAGGTCGAAACCCGTCAGGGTCGAAAAAATCGGCAGGAACGAACCCTGTCACTGCGGCAGCGGGCTGAAGTACAAAAAGTACTGCGGTGCGGTTAATATGCCGCCGCACCGAGCTTAAGGGGGTCGCGATAGATAATGGCCTGGATTGATGCAAATATGTACCGGAAAAAAAATAGCTGAGCCTCTCCATGGCTAAAGCCAGAGAGACTTCCCGGCAGGTAAAGACAAAATAAGAAAGACCTTCTATGTCAATAGTGTAATTTAAAAATTTTTCATGGTTGGGCAGTACAAATGTTCGTGGCCTTTAAAAAGGACGGACTTCGCCCGTTCCGCCGGCTACGGGCCGGATTAAAATCCTGCCCTCGCCGGCGGCTAAAGAACATTTAACATCATGCTACTCGATTAAGATGCCTGGCGCGGGCTGCTATAAACGTGGCTTCGTCGTAGCAAGTATGGTTTTTCCACATGGCAAAGATGATCCGCACCCAGATATTTACCAAAGCCCGCAAAGCTTCATGGTGGGTTTTGCCCTGGCTTCTCTTGGTGTCGTAATATTCCCGTGCCCAGGAAACCTGCCTGATGCTCTGGAAGGCAAACAGGTGCATAGCTCGTCGGAAAGGTTTTACGCAGGATTTGCGCTGCCTGGCAAAGCGGTACTTGCCGCTTTGAAAGAGAACCGGCGAGGTGCCCGCTAAAGCCTGGACCACGGCCGCATTTTCGTAACGTTCCCGGTCGTCTCCCCACTCCGCCAGCAGTCTTGGCGCAAGCCGCCCGGCCGCCCCTGGCAGGCTAGCGAAGATCCTGCTGTCGGAGTGCTGCTGAAAAAGGCGGTTGATTTCCTCGTCGTAAGCAGCGATTTGCTCCCGGACCACTTCCAGCTGTCTCACCAGGGCGAGCATTAAGCGGCCTTTTGCCCGCACGGTGGGAGCGCTGGCCCGAAGCTGCGGCTCCTGCGCCTTCTGCCAGATGGAGATGGCCGTTTGATTGGGCCGGGGATGTTTATGCTTTTTCAGAAAAGCGGCCATCTCCGGAACGGTAGCTTCTTTTACCAGTTCCGGGGTGGGATAGCGCTTGTAAAACTCCAGAGCTACCGGCAGGGTTGGCTTCGAGAAGAACTCCAGGGCTACCGGGTAATACTCCTTCAGGCAAGCAATGAGCTTGTTGGTCAGCCGGGTGGATTCCTGGATAAGGCTGTCCTGGTCCCGGGTGAGCATCTTTAGTTCCGCGATTAGTTCCGCATCTGGCTTAAGCCTCTTCAACTGCGCCAGGTCGGAGCGACCGATGTTGGCCAAAAGCCGGGCATCAATGGGGTCGCTCTTTGCTCCGGAGGGCTTTCGCCGGTAATCTACAACCTTCGGGTTGAGCGGGTAAACCGGAAAGCCGTCTTCCAACAGAAACTGCACTAGAAGACCGTTTTTGGTTTCGATCAGGCAGGCGAAGTTTTCCGGTTCGGGATCGATGCTCAAGAGCCTTTCCTTTAGTAACTCCATGCCTTTCCTGTTGTGAGGGATGGTGAAATACTTAAGTTCTTGACCCTTTTCATCGAGCACGGCTACGTCATGATGTAAGTCAGACCAATCAATACCTACAAAGTACATGACCAAAACCTCCTCGATGAATTTTGTTACAGACTGACAGTGGGCCTTATCTAACGTGGTGCTCGAAGCACAACCCTTCTATGAACTGCAGTCTGTAAATTTGATCCGGGAAAGGTAGCTCTTTCTTAGGCAGTCGAATTGCCAGGAGGAGAAGTCCTTTTCCCGGAAAGTTTTAACTCAAAAAATTTTTGCCAACTTGGGTGAGTATTCCTGTTTCCTAAGTTGAGTTTAACAGATAAGGAGGGAGGTTGCATGGAAACTCTAACCGGCACTGTAAGCCGGTTTATCTTTAAAACCGATACCTTCGCCATCTTC
This sequence comes from uncultured Peptococcaceae bacterium, assembly GCA_913064925.1. Taxonomy (GTDB): domain Bacteria; phylum Bacillota; class Desulfotomaculia; order Desulfotomaculales; family Desulfallaceae; genus CAJYBN01. The sequence goes on along the minus strand of CAJYBN010000093.1, from coordinate 8,371 downwards.
AAGCTGGATAACATTACCGCCCTGGGCGAAATTACCGGCATCCGGGAGGGCGACCGCCTCACCGTCACCGGTACCTGGCAGAACCACCCGAAGTACGGCAGGCAGCTCAAAATCGAAACCTGGGAAAAACCCGTCCCTTCCACCAGGGAAGCCGCGGTGGCCTTTCTTTCTTCCGGGCTGATCAAGGGCGTCGGCCCCGTCCTGGCGGAAAGGATTGTGGACAACCTCGGGCCGGACGCCGTAAACAAGATCATGAAAGAACCCGACGCGCTGAAGAAGGTCAAAGGCATCGGCAGAAAGGCCCCGGAAATCCGCCGCCAGATCCAGGAGACATACCAGGTGCAGCAGGTGGTGACCGAACTGATCAAGTTGGGGCTCACTGTCAAAACAGCCCTTAAAGCCTACAAAAAATTCGGCATGGTAACCGCCGAGTACGTCCGGCGGAACCCGTACTGTTTGACCGAACTTGAACTCATTGGCTTTCACAGGGCGAACGAAGTGGCCGGAAGGGTGGGCCTGGCCCCCAGCTCTCCGTTCAGGATCAAGGCCGGCATACTGCACGTCCTCATTGAATCCCTGTGGAATGAAGGGCACACCTACCTGCCCCGGGACGTGCTGCTTTCCCGGTCGCTGGAACTCTTAAACCACAGAGAAGAATGCGTGACGGCGGAAATGCTGGAAAAAGAAATGAACCGCATTGAGGAAATATGCGGCGACGCCGGCATATCGCTTGCCTGGGCCAGGGAATACGAAGAAGCCATTGCCCGGGATGTAAGGGCGCTGGCGCGCCGGAGGTTCGACGTGCCGGCGCTGCCGAAAAACTTACTGGAAGGAGTCGAGCTGACCCTCGACCAGGAAAATGCCGTCAAAGTCGCCCTGGGCAGCGGCTTCTCCATCCTTACCGGCGGACCTGGAGTGGGGAAAACCCAAACCGTAAAGGCGGTCATCAGGGCCTTTGAGCTCCAGAACCCCTGGGGAAAGGTACTCCTCTGCGCTCCCACGGGGAGGGCGGCCAGGAGGCTTTCCGAGATGACCGGGCGCCACGCGCATACCGTCCACAAGCTCCTGGGTCTCAGAGATGACCGCGCGGCACATGATTGCAGGAACCCGCTGGACTGTGATCTCTTGATCGTGGATGAAGCGTCAATGGCTGATATTGTGATGACCAGGCGTCTTCTAAGCGCCGTCCCCAACGGCGCCAGGGTACTGTTCGTCGGCGACGCTGACCAGCTTCCGTCCGTCGGCCCGGGCAACGTCCTGCGCGACCTTTTGGACAAAGTTCCCACGGTGCGCCTGACGAAAATCTTCCGCCAGGCCGCCGAAAGCCGGATCGTCACCAACGCCCACCGGATAAACAGGGGGCAAATGCCGTTGTTTGACCGGTCAAAGCCCGATTTTGTATTCCTGGACAGGGAAAGTCCCGAAGACATCGCAAAATGCATAAAAACCTGCGTTTCCGGGTTGGGCTACGATCTTATGGACGTGCAGGTGCTCTCCCCGATGAGAAAAGGCCCGGTGGGCACCATTGAGCTCAACAGGCTCATTCAGGGAAACAAAACCGGGCCGAAAATTCAATATGGCGCTCACCTGTACCGGGTGGGCGACAAAGTAATTCACACCAAAAACAACTACAGCAAAATGGTATTCAACGGCGACATCGGGATAGTCAAAGAAATAAGAAATAGGGACGGCGAACCCGAACTGCTGGTGCAGTACAACGGCGACCTGGTGCCATACGACATGGAAGACCTCAAAGAACTGGAACTGGCCTGGGCTGTGACTGTACACAAATGTGTTTCCGGTGAAACCTGGATTTGGACCAATAACGGGTTGCGGCGTATTAAAGAATTAGCTTTGGATTTGCTGCCGGGCCAAGTCAGGGAATTCGGCTACGCTATCGGAACTCCTGAGGGAATGCTTCCTGCCAGCCATATCATGTATATTGGCAAGAAACCCACCGTGCGAATTACAACCAGGATAGGGCTAACTCTGGAAGCAAGCACTGACCACAAACTGCTGGTGACCGATGATAAAAACGGGGAAAACCGCTGGGTAGTAGCGGCTGAATTAAAACCCGGTATGCGGTTGCCAGTGCCGCGCGGGATGATTTACGGACCTTCTGAGAAGCTATCCACTGCGGAATTTCATCCGAACCCACACCCCAGAGGCCGCCGTAACAATGTCCGTTGGCCGGAAACAGTCAACGAAGATTTGGCGGAGGTGCTCGGCGCGTTTGTAGCTGATGCCAACTATACTGATCGCAAGGATGGAAGGGTTGAGTTATTCAAGAACAACAACTTCTGGCGCACGTATATAAAGGAGATGACAGAAAAGCTGTTCGGCGTTAAATGCACCAGCCGGCGCATGGGCAACAATGAATGTTTCTACTTTCATAGCAAAACTGTACGGGAATTTCTGGCCTGGTGTGGCCTCAACTATGTGAGGGCACACAAAAAGAACGTGCCTTGGGTAGTGCTGCAAAGCCCTCCATCTGTTCAAACAGCTTTTCTTCGGGGGTTGTTTTCTGGCGATGGCGGGTACAACGGTACAGTCGTTCTGGCAACGTCTTCGCCGGAACTGGCTGAACAGGTGCAGCTGCTGTTGCTGAACCTCGGCGTGTTGTCAAAGCGATACCTGATGAGAGGCAGTGCTGACCGCCGGAACGAAGCATGGAGGTTGGAAATTACCGGGCAGGACAACGACCGCTTTAATGAAGTTATCGGCTTCAAACACCCGCAAAAAATACAGACAACCGTCGCGGCGCGGCAGGCAAGGCACATTGTGAAAACAAACTGGGACACAATCCCGGGTGGGCAAATGGCTGCCGCACAATTGCGGGAAGCCCTGATTGCCAGGGACGGGAGAAATTATAAAGCTAGCCATGCCGTTAAGAAAATGCTGTGGTATGTATCGCGCGGTATATCCAACCTAACCTTATCATAGCGTTGATCTGGCGGTCAGAAACATTCAAGATCTGGCTAGTCTGGGTAAAGCGGCCGAAAAGTGGCTGCGCTGGCACAGAGACCGCTGGTTTTACGACGAGGTGGTGTCAGTTGAGCCGGGAGAAGCTGAATTGTACGACCTTACTGTGCCCGGTCCGCACTGCTATCTGTCCAACGGTCTAGTGTCACATAATTGCCAGGGCTCAGAATTCAAAGCTGTAATAATCCCCGTAACCACATCGCACTACATAATGCTGCACCGCAACCTGCTCTACACGGCGATAACAAGGGCCAGGGAAAAGGTAATCCTGGTGGGGACGAAGAAAGCGCTGGCCCTGGCGGTCAAAAACAACAAGCCGGTTCAGAGGTACACAATGCTGGCCGATCTCGTTCAAAAAACGCCGAGTTAAGACAGCCGGGGAAAAATTCACGGCTTTTTGTTTTTAAAGCCTTTAGAAAGATTGGGGGAGCGCGAGGGGGCTGCAATCCCCTTCAATTCATGCCCGGCATTTTTGTTTTGTGGGAGGTGATTCGTTCCATGCAGCAACTCTATACCGTGCCCGAAGTGGCAAAAATCCTGCGAGTGAAAAAAGGCTTCGTGTACGAGCTGATTTACACCGGCAGGTTGGAAGCGCTAAAACTGTCAGAACGCCGTATACGTATCAGTGAAGAGGCAGTTGCTGCTTATCTCGAATCCCTGAAGGATTTCAGCCGGGCAGAGGCGAAATAAGCCACTGCCCGGCCTTTTCTTTTTGGGGAGGCGATTTCATGGCGCAGCTGAGAAGAAAAGGCCCGAACAAGTATCTTATCTCAATTTACCTGGGGAGGGATCAGAAAGGTAAAAGGATTTACCACCGGGAAACCTTCAACGGCACTCCGGCGCAGGCGCGGCAACGGGCCGCCGAGCTGGAGGCCGAATTAAAAAAGCGCACAGGCCCGGCGAAGCTGTCCATGACTGTTGGGCAGTATCTCAACACCTGGCTGGCGCGGATTAAAGACACGGTTTCCGAACGAACGCATGAAACATACTCCTGGCGAATCCGGCGGCTCCTGGAAGTCCTGGACAGGCTGCCCATGTACAACCTGACAGCGTTCGACCTGCAGGAAGCGCTTGCCGGCCTGCACGGGAAGTTGAAGCCCAGGACACTGCGGGACATTTACAGTACACTGCGAACAGCCATGCGGCAGGCGGTGGCATGGGGCCTGCTCGCTTCTGACCCGACAGCCGGGCTCCGTATGCCGAGATCACCGAGACAGGAGAGAAAGGTTTTAACGCAGCAGGAATTGCAGGCTGTTTTGGACGCCGCCAAAGGATACAAATATTACCTGGCAGTCCGGTTGCTGGCGTTAACTGGAATGAGGTTGGGTGAAGTCCTGGGGTTGAAATGGCAGGACATTGACTCTGAAAAAGGAACGCTGACTGTAAAAAGGGCAGCAGATGTCCGCTACAGAACGCTGAAAGAAACAAAAACCAGCATCAGCGAGCGCACGCTGAAGCTGGACGCGGAAACAATTGCGCTGTTGAAGATGCACAGGAAAAACAGCGGCAAAATCCGGTCGTTGGCCGGGAAGCGAAGCAATTTGGTTTTTGCTTCGCCGGACGGCAGGCCGGTCAAAGAAAGTGCAATACGAAAAACTTTAAATAGAGCTTTAGCAAAAGCGGGCCTGCCCCACATCCGCATTCATGATCTTCGACATACCGCTGGTTCTCTCCTGCTGAATGCAGGATATTCTTTCCCGGTAGTAGCGGCTTTTTGGGGGCACAGCAGCCCGGCAACAACGGCGGCAGTATACGCCCATGCAGTGCGCAGGGGCGGCAGCGTGGCCGACCTTTTGAGCGAGGCAGACCAATCGGCAGACCGGGAAGGGAAAAACCGCTAAATTCAAGGCTTTCAGGGCGGGGCGCATTCTTCAAGTCGTGTCGCTCCGACCATTCATTACTTCCTTTAAACCCGTTAAGCCTTTGGCTACAAGGGCTAGCGGGTTTTAACATTTTATGGTTCTAAGAAACGTATCACGCGTGTTTCCAAATCCTCCAAGACCTACATGGCAGGTTTAGTTTGTTTTCTGTCGAAAATTTTTCACCGAGGTAAGATAATGGCCAGCAAAGAGCTTAAGGAATGTAGTCATATCAAGGAAGCATGCAATTATGGGATGGTAAAAACACCTGCTGCAAAGAATGTTACCAAGCAGAACAAGCGAGATACTCTTTTTAGGATTTGCCGAGATTATGCGGCTATTTGATCAAATTAACAAAAATTACCGGAAACTAAATAATCAATGCTAAAACGGCGGCTACCTGAGGATGTGGCCTTGGGCACAATGCAAAGGAGGAATTTAATATTTAATGCACCAACACAAATACCAAGCCTTGATAAATAATTTAAAAAACTTCCCTCGGTTAATAGTGGCTTTTTCCGGCGGGGTTGACAGCACTTTGCTTTTACGTGCTGCCATAGACGCCATTGGCGGCGGTAATGTCCTGGCGGTTACGTTTCACTCAAATATTTATGGTAAGCATGAATTAACGGAAATAAAGAATCTGATCTCCGCTTTTAACTGCCGGTTTATGATTATGGAAAATAATGATTTACTAAACTACGCCGAGTTTCGCGCCAACCCGCCCAACAGGTGCTATATATGCAAGCGCATTTTATACGGGAAGCTGCAGGACCTGGCGCAACAGGAAAATATACTCGTGGTGGCAGACGGCTCCAATGCGGACGATTTGCGGGATTTCCGCCCCGGTATGCAGGCCGCCAGGGAATTAAATGTAATAAGCCCGCTGCAAGAGGCGGGATTGAGCAAAAGGGAGGTTCGGTTATTATCTAGGGAACTGGGCCTGCCCACATGGAATAAACCTTCTTCTCCGTGTCTGTGTTCCCGTATTCCTTACGGTAATGAAATTACGGAGAAAAAATTACGTCAGGTAGAGTACGGGGAAAATTTCTTAAAGGAAATGGGTTTCCCCGAAGTCCGAGTGAGACACCACGAAAACCTGGCCCGGATTGAAGTTTCCGCTGAGAAAATTGCGGGCATTTTAAACGATGATGTTCTACCGCAGATAAGAAGCTACTTCCGGAACCTGGGCTTTCAATATGTCACTTTGGACCTGCATGGTTTCAGAAGTGGAAGTTTAAACGAAGTTTTGTAAAAAGGAGCTTAGAAAGATTATAAGCATAGCTGTGGTGCTGTAAACTCAATAGCTGCTATCCATGATACAAACCAGGGGGATTAAGAACATGGAAAAAATGCGGGTTGCACTGGTGCAGATGGAAGCAAAATTAGGGCGTGTTGAACGGAATATACGCAGGATGGAGTACTTCATTAGGGAAGCTTCTGCTAATAAGGCTGACGTTATTTGTTTTCCGGAAATGTGCTTGCAGGGATATAGCCAGGGTAACCCTCTTTTATGCCCGGAAAACGTCCCAGGCCCGTCTTCGGAACGCATAAGTGAAATGTCCCGCAATTACGACATTACGGTGCTGGCGGGTCTGGCTGAATCGTCGGGCAGTGAAAGACCATTTATTACTCACCTGGTTGCGCTGCCCGGCGGCAAGCTTATGAAGTATCGCAAAACTCACTTGGGTGAAAGCGAAAAACCATTTTTTTTGCCCGGCAACGAACTGCCTGTTTTTAGTTTTCATAAAGCCAAATTCGGTATTGCCATATGTTGGGACCTGCATTTTCCAGAGGTGAGCACCATCCTTTCTTTAAAAGGCGCGGAAATTATTTTTGCCCCCCATGCTTCTCCGGCCATTGCGGGGAACCGTAGGGAAATATGGCTAAAATACTTGACTGCCCGGGCTTACGATAATGCTTTGTACCTGGCAGCCTGCAACCTGGTAGGCGACGACGGCACCGGGCACCGTTACAGCGGCGGCGCAATTGTAATCGACCCCAAAGGTAATATAGTGAGCGAATCTTTCACCGGCCGGGAGGAAATGCTGCTTGCCGACCTGGACCCCGACGTAATAAACACTATTCGTCGCCGGGAATCGGGCTCCATGCGGCACAGTTTCTTTTTGGCCGGGAGACGACCGGAGCTTTACGGGGAGTTAACATAAGAGCGTTGACAGGCCGTTGCGAAAAAAACGCTTGTCTGCATTGTATTATTCGAGTTTAATGGTGTATTCGCTGGATTCTCTAATTGCAAGTTTTCTTTTTTCTGCATTTGGGATTTGTTACCCGCTCCGGGATTATTTTGTTTTAGAGATAAATGGAAAATCTCTTCAATGGTATGATTTGCCGAGAAAAATGCTCTTACAGTTTACATTATCCTGGCATATATATAAAACTAACCAGCATCGTACCGGACGAATACGTTAAACACGTACGGCGCCATGAAAATTCCAGCCTGCTTCATGGTGTCTTCGCATGTAAAAACATTGTAGCTTGTGAGGAGTTGCAGTTCGATAAGCTGGTTTAACAAAGTGTTTGAAGGAGGAGGTAATTTTGTCCGGAGGAAAACTAAAGAAGGTGTTTCCCGGGGGCAACACCAGTGTGGGCTTTTACTCGTTTTATGATTATATAATTGATCAAAATGAGGCTAACAGGGTTTTTGTTATTAAAGGCGGTCCGGGTGTAGGAAAATCTACTTTTATGAAAAAAATTGGGCAAACCTTGCTGGAATTAGGATATGACGTGGAGTATCATTGCTGCTCATCTGATAATGATTCCCTGGATGGTGTGGTAATACCGGCGGTTGGTATAGCCTTGCTGGACGGTACGGCTCCCCATATAGTCGATCCCAAAAACCCCGGCGCCGTGGACGAAATTATTCATTTAGGCGACCATTGGAATGAGCAAGGTTTACGGGCTAACAAAAAGGAAATATTGGCTTGTAACAAGGAGGTGGGTAGACTATTTGATCGCGCCTACGCTTATCTTGCTGCCGCCAAGATATTTTTGGACGAAATAAAATATTATTACTCGGGTACGGGTGCGTTTAATGTGGGTAGCTTTGACCGCAAGGTGCTGGAACTGGTGCACGAAATTTTCGAAGGGCAGGAGCGCCAGACCGATAACCCAAAAGCGCGGCACTTATTTGCAACCGCCATTACACCGGACGGGCCGGTCAGCCACCTGGGCACCATTGTGGGACACATAGGCAAAAGGTATATCGTTGAAGGCGACGACGGTACCGGAAAAAACACGCTAGTTCGCCGCCTTATGGAAGCGGCCATGATGCGGGGATTCAACGTGGAAGCCTACCATTGCGCTTTGGAGCCCCATTTAATCGAGCACTTGGTAATACCAGCACTAGACGTGGCCATCGTTAATTCGGTTGAGCCACACGACTTTTTACCGCGTGCCGGTGACGTTGTGATTGATACCATGGAATGTGTCAATCCCATTATCAACGAAAAATATCTGCTGGAAAAAACAACGGCCCGCAAAATGTACCGCCAATGCATGGAACAGGCCGT
>CAJYBN010000092.1 GCA_913064925.1 uncultured Peptococcaceae bacterium | reverse complement strand
TGATGGGGCGGCGCAGCAGCGGGTCGGTACCTGCACCGCAGCGGATATGTAAAAACTGGCCGGGCTGCGCCGCGCGGGCCAGCGCCGGGGCGTGCATTTCCAAAACGCAAACGCCGGGTGCCGGTTCCCGGCGGCCTGTAATTTCCACCTGTACATGCTGGGACATGCCAGTGCCTCCTAATAATATGTATTAACCTTTCTCCGGCGGGTAGCGGTAGTGGCCGATAATCTCCCAACGGGTCAGGCAGTCTTCCTCCCGGGCCACGCCGGCGTTATGAATTACCAGCGGCACCCCCTGATCATTTTTGCGGTCGCTCACAATACCGCAGTGTTCCAGGCCGTTGGGAAACCGCCAGTAAACAACATCTCCCCACTGCCACGCGGCCAGGTCTTCCTCTTTAACGGATAATGTAAGCGGCTGGCCGTGCCTGGCAAAAAATTTCATCTGGTTGGGCACCCGGCGGTGGTCAATATTGGGGTCGGGCCGGTTCAGTCCCCAGTTTTGCGGGTAAAGATTGAAATTGGCCTGCATATCTTCGTGGATCAGTTTTTGCAAATCTATGCCCGCGCGGCGGAAGGCCCGCACCACCACATCGGTGCACGCGCCCCGGTCCGGCGGCACGTCACCGCCGGGGTAATCGATGCTCCGGTACGAGGCGTCGTACGTAACCCTCCTGGTCACCTCCGCCCGGGCCCCGATCACCACCCAATCGTACACGGTGCGTTTTTCCAGCGGCGTTTCCTCTACCGGGGAAGGGGCGGCGGCGGAATTGTCTTGCGCCAGCTCGTCTTTGCTGTTTCGGTAATAATCATCTTTGGAGGGCGTGCACCCGCCAAGTAAAGCAATTAAGCAAAACAGCAACAAGCAGCCGGTGACGTATAAACCTTGGTATTTTCTGTATACCACGTTATTGGCCGACAAGGCAATCCCCCCGGTGATGCACAATCACGGCTCCGCCCTGTAAACCATCACCCGCCCCGCAACCACCCCCGGCCGGCGGCGGGCCAAGCCGGGAGCGTGCCTTTAGCCCGGGCAATGCCGTTATCATACGAGGGCCCGCACGCCGCCGGCGCGCAGCCGCAGCCGGCAGCGGCGTTATGCAGCCCCTGCTGTACTTAACCCAGGTACTCCTGCAGCGGAATTATGGTCACGTCCGACCCCTCCTGGAAATCGCTGAGCACTTCCAAAATAGCCCGGGCCGTATCCAGGGATGTAAGGCAGGGCACGGCCAGCTCAACGGCCGCCCGCCTGATGACAAAACCGTCCCGCTCCGGCGCCCGGCCCTTGGTCAGCGTGTTAATCACCAGGTGAATTTCCCCCCGGCGCAGCAGGTCGGCTATGTGCGGCGACCCTTCGCGCACTTTGTTAACCCGGGTAACCTGCACCCCGTGTTCCCGCAGGTAGGCGGCCGTTCCCCTGGTGGCCAATATTTTGTAGCCCAGGTTGCTGAAACCCTTAATGATGGGCAGCGCTTCTTCCTTGTCCTTATCGGCAATGGTAGCCAGGATGCTGCCCTGCCGCGGGAACGCCACCCCGGAAGCCAGCAGCGCCTTGTACAGCGCCACGGGGTAGCTGGCGTTCACGCCCAGCACCTCGCCGGTGGATTTCATTTCCGGGCCCAGGGATATGTCCACCTGCAGCAGCTTGGAAAAGCTGAACACAGGCGCCTTGACGCCCACCAGTTTTGTTTCCGGGTACAGGCCGCCCCGGTAACCCATGTCCCGCAGCTTGCGCCCCATGATAACCTTGGTGGCCAGGTTAACCATGGGGATACCGGTGATTTTACTCATATACGGTACGGTACGGCTGGCCCGGGGGTTGACTTCTAGCACGTACACCTGCTCGTTGTACAAGACATACTGAATGTTGATCATGCCCCGCACGTTCAGGGCCAGGGCCAGCCTTGTGGTATAGTCCACTATTTGCCCTTTTACCGCATCGTCCAGGTGGTTGGCCGGGTATACCGCAATGCTGTCCCCGGAGTGCACCCCGGCCCTTTCCACGTGCTTCATGATACCCGGGATGAGCACGGTTTCGCCGTCCGCAATGGCGTCCACCTCGATTTCCTCGCCCAGGAAATATTTATCCACCAGCACCGGGTGTTCGGGCGTCACTTTGACGGCGTTTTCCATATAATTGCGCAAATCGCCCGCGTTATACACTATTTCCATGGCCCGCCCGCCCAGCACGTAGGAGGGCCGCACCAGCACGGGAAACCCGATGCGCTCGGCAATATTTTCGGCCTCGGCCACGGAGGTGGCCGTTCCGCCCGGCGGGCGCGGCACACCCAGCTCGTTGAGCAGCGCGTCAAAGCGCTCGCGGTCCTCGGCCCGGTCGATGTCGTCCATTCCGGTGCCCAGTATCTTGATGCCGGCCCGGTGCAGGTGTTCGGCCAGGTTGATGGGCGTCTGGCCGCCGAACTGCACTATGACCCCTTCCGGCTGCTCCTTTTCCAGAATGTTCAACACGTCCTCGGGCAGCAGCGGCTCGAAGTACAGCCGGTCCGCGGTGTCAAAGTCGGTGCTGACCGTTTCGGGGTTGTTGTTGATGATGATGGCCTGGATGTTCATTTCTTTCAGGGCCCACACCGAGTGCACCGAGCAGTAGTCAAACTCGATTCCCTGGCCGATGCGTATGGGCCCGCCGCCCAGCACCACCACTTTGCGGCCGGCGGTGGGCTCTGCCTCATCTTCGGTATCGTAGCAGGAGTAATAGTAGGGTGTTACCGCCTCGAATTCGGCCGCGCAGGTATCCACCATCTTGTAGACGGGTTCGATTTTGTATTGTTTACGCAGGGCCCTGATATCGCCCGCCGTTACCCCCGCAGCCTGGGCCAGGTAGGCGTCGGCCAGGCCCATTTGCTTGGCCTCCCGCAGCACCTCCGGCGTCAGGGCGCTCCTGCCTTCCCGGCGCAGTTTGTCCTCCAGCCGGATTATGTTCTCCACCTTCCGGATAAAAAACCGGTCGATTTTGGTCAGGCTGTGGACGCGCTCGGCCAGCATGCCCCGGCGCAGCGCCTCGGCCAGTATGAAGAAGCGCTCGTCGGTGGCCTTGCTCAGCCTGTTTTCAATCTCCTCGTCGGTCAACTCGGCAGCGCCGGGATAAAACAAACCGGGAACGCCTATTTCCAAGGAACGCACGGCTTTCAGCAGGGCGCCCTCCAGCGTGCGGTCGATAGCCATGACCTCGCCGGTGGCCTTCATCTGGGTGCCCAGGGAGCGGTCGGCCAAGGCGAACTTGTCAAAAGGCCAGCGGGGGAATTTCACCACCACGTAGTCGATGGAGGGCTCGAAACAGGCGTAGGTTTTACCGGTTACCGCGTTTTTGATTTCATCCAGGTTCAGGCCGATGGCTATCTTGCTGGCCACCTTGGCGATGGGGTAGCCGGTGGCCTTGGAAGCCAGGGCCGAAGAGCGCGACACCCGCGGGTTTACCTCAATTACGTAGTAGGTAAAGCTGTGGGGGTCGAGGGCAAACTGGATGTTGCAGCCGCCCTCCACGCCCAAGGCGCGGATGATTTTCAGCGCCGCGCTGCGCAGCATCTGGTACTCCCGGTCGCTTAAAGTCTGGGCGGGCGCCACCACGATGCTGTCGCCGGTATGAATGCCCATGGGGTCGATATTCTCCATGCTGCAGATGGTGATGCAGTTATCGGCCCCGTCCCGCATGACCTCGAATTCAATTTCCTTCCACCCCACCACGCTGCGCTCAATGAGCGCCTGGTGGATAATGCTTGCTTTAAGCCCCCGCGTGCAGGTGGCCACCAGCTCGTCCATGTTGTAGACCATACCGCCGCCGGTGCCCCCCAGGGTGTAGGCGGGGCGCACCACCAGGGGAAAACCGATTTTCTCGGCAAAGGCTACTGCTTCCTCCACCGAGCTGACGATGGTGCTCTCGGGAACGGGCTCGTTGATCTTTTCCATGGTGGCTTTGAACTGCTCCCGGTCCTCGGCCCGCTTGATGGCTTCCAGAGGCGTGCCCAGCAGCTGCACGCCGTGCTCATCCAGCACGCCGGCCTCGGCCAGCTGCAGGGCCATGTTCAGGCCCACCTGCCCGCCCAGGGAGGGAAGAAACCCGTCCGGTTTTTCCTTTTCAATCACCCGGGTAACGAATTCAGGAGTGATGGGCTCGATATAAACCTTGTCCGCCATGTTGGCGTCGGTCATAATGGTAGCCGGGTTGCTGTTGATCAGCACCACTTCCAGGCCTTCCTCGCGCAGTGCCCGGCAGGCCTGCGTGCCGGCGTAATCAAACTCGGCCGCCTGCCCGATGATGATGGGGCCGGAGCCCACCACCAAAACTTTGTTGATACCCTTTTTAATAGGCATGCTTACCGTCCCTCCCCGCGCATCAAGTCCATAAACTGGTCAAAAATATAGTCGGAATCCTGCGGCCCCGGCGATGCCTCGGGGTGATACTGCACCGCAAACAGCGGCAGGTGTTTGTGCCGGATTCCCTCCACGGTGTTGTCATTTAAATTAATGTGGGAAATCTCGACGTCCAGTCCCCGCAGCGACTCCTCGTCCACGGAAAAACCGTGATTGTGCGAAGTGATGTAAACCCGACCGGTATACAGGTCCTTCACCGGGTGGTTGGCGCCGCGGTGCCCGAACTTCATCTTGTAGGTCTTGGCTCCCAGGGCCAGGGCTATCACCTGGTGTCCCAGGCAAATGCCGAACAAAGGGTACCTGCCGATGATGGCCCGGGTGGTTTCCACCGTGCCCGGCACGTCCACCGGGTCGCCGGGCCCGTTGGAAATCAACACGCCGTCAGGCTCCAGGGCCGCTATTTGCTCCGGAGTGATGGAAGGCGGCACCACCACCACCGAGCAGCCCCTTTCCCTCAAGCGCCGGATGATGTTTTGCTTGGATCCCAAGTCGATCAGCACCACCCGCGGGCCGTCCCCCGCCAGGGTGTAAGGTTCCTTAACGGCCACTTCCTCCACCAGTTTCTGTCCTGTGAGATGCGGGCAAGACCTGGCCTTTTCCACCAGCTGCTGGGGGTCCGCCGGGCCGGTGGCAATAACCCCCCGCATGGTGCCGTAACTGCGCAGGTGCCTGGTCAGCGCCCTGGTATCCACCCCGGTGATACCGGGCACGCCCGCGCGGGCCAGGTAATCGCCGATCCGGTAACCGGCCCGCCAGTTGCTTGGGTGGTCGCAGGCCTCCCTTACCACGAAACCGCGAATATACGATTTTTTTGCCTCGAAATCTTCACGGTTAATGCCGTAATTACCGATCAGGGGATATGTCATAACTATAATTTGCCCGCAGTAAGACGGGTCGGTCAAAACCTCCTGGTAACCGGTCATGCCGGTGTTAAAAACAACCTCTCCCCACTGCTCCCCCGGGGCGCCGAACGACCGGCCCGTAAAAACCGTACCGTCCTCCAAAGCCAGTACTGCCTTCAAACCAAACACCTCCGCAGTTATTCCTTTCTCTCGTATCTAATTTCTCCCGCCACTACCGTCAGCACCGGCAGCCCCCGCAGGCGCCGGCCGGCAAACGGGGTGTTTCTGCCCTTGCTGGCAAACCGCCGCGGGTCCACCGTTTCTTCCAAGCCCGGGTCGATAACGGTGATGTCGGCCGCCTCCCCCTCGGCCAGGGTACCGCGCCGCACGCGCAGTATGCGGGCCGGGTTCAGGGAGAGCTTGGCCACCGCTTCCATCGGGGTCAGGATGCCGGTGTGCACCAGCTCGGTCCATACCAGCCCCACCGCCGTTTCCAATCCCACCAGCCCGAAGGGGGCCAGGTCGAATTCCACGTTTTTTTCGTCAAAAGTATGCGGCGCGTGGTCGGTGGCGATAACATCAATAGTACCGTCCGCCAGTCCCTCCCGCACTGCCTGCACGTCGGCCTCCCCGCGCAGCGGCGGGTTGACCTTGGCCGCGGTATTATATTCCGCCACCGCCCCGTCCGTTAGGGTAAAGTGGTGCGGCGTGGCTTCCGCCGTTACCGGCACGCCCCTGCGCTTGGCTTCCCGCACCAGGGCCACCGCACCGGCGGTGCTGATATGCGCTATGTGCAGCGGGCACCCCGTCTCCGCCGCCAGGATAATGTCCCGGGCCACCATCACTTCCTCCGCCGCGGCCGGTATCCCCTTCAATCCCAACAAGGTGGAATAACAGCCCTCGTGCATGACGCCGTCCGCCGCCAGTGTTTTGTCCTCGCAGTGCGAAATAATAACGGCGTCCAGCATTTTACAGTACTGCATGGCCCGGCGCATGACGCCGGCATCCATTACCGGCTGCCCGTCGTCGGAAAAAGCCGCCGCTCCGGCTTCGCGCATGTCGGCCAGTTCAGCCATTTCCAGGCCCCGGCTGCCCTTGGTGACGGCGCCCACCGGGTAAACGGTGACCCGGCCGCATTCCGCCGCCCGGCGCAAAATGAATTCCACTACAGCGCGGTTGTCCGCCACGGGCTTGGTATTGGGCATGCAGGCCACGCCGGTAAACCCGCCCCGGGCCGCCGCCGCGGTGCCGGTGGCGATGGTTTCTTTAGCTTCATATCCCGGCTCCCGCAGGTGCACGTGCATGTCCAGCAGTCCCGGCACCACCAGTTTACCCGCGGCGTCCACCACCCGGGTATCTTCGTCCGCCGCAAACGGTTCGCTGATCACCCCGTCCAGCACGTACAGGTCGGCCGTCTCGTCCCGCCCGCAGGCCGGGTCAAGCACCCGGCCGCCTTTAATTATCAGCTTCATGCTGCGCACCTCCCCCGGCCAGCAAGTAAAGCAGCGCCATGCGCACCGCCACCCCGTTGGTCACTTGTTCCTCAATTACCGAGTGCCGGCCGTCGGCCACATCCGCGCTGATTTCCACACCGCGGTTCAGCGGCCCTGGGTGCATCACCAGCGCGTCCTTGCCGGCCAGTGCCAGCCGCTCCCGGTTCAACCCGTACAGGCGGGCATATTCCCGCAGGCCGGGAAACATGCCCTGCCGCTGTCTTTCCTGCTGCACGCGCAGCATGATAATCACGTCCGCGCCCGCCAGCGCCTCCTCCATATGGTAATAGACTTCTACACCCGCCTCTTCCAGGCCGGACGGTATCAGCGTGGGCGGCCCGCACACCCGCACCTCGGCCCCCAGCTTAGTGAATCCCCAGATGTCAGAACGGGCCACGCGGCTGTGCAGTATGTCGCCCACGATAACCACCCGCAGGCCGCTGATGGTCCCCCGGCGTTCCCTGACCGTAAACAGGTCCAGCAGCGCCTGGGTAGGGTGCTCGTGCGCCCCGTCCCCCGCGTTAATGACAGCGCACTGTACCGCCCGGGCCACCAGGTGCGGCGCGCCGGCCATGGGGTGGCGCAGTATGATGACGTCTGCGCCCAACGCCTGCAGCGTGCGGGCGGTATCGTACAGGCTCTCGCCCTTGGTCACGCTGCTGGACGAGCTGGAAATGTTGATGCTGTCGGCACTCAAGTACTTAGCCGCCAGTTCGAAGGAACTGCGGGTGCGGGTGCTGTTTTCGTAAAACAAGTTGACCACCGTGCGGCCCCGCAGTGTAGGCACTTTCTTGATCGGCCTGGTGATCACGTCTTTCATGGGCACTGCCGTATCCAGCAGCACGGTGATTTCGGCAGCGGTCAGGTCCTGTAACCCTAACAAATCCTTGCGCTTGAACAATGTAACCCCTCCCCAAAAATAAAGCCTCCCCGGGTTCGCTTACACAAACCCGGCGGAGGCCGGTAGGGCGTATAACACCTGGCCCTCCCTTACCGGCCTCACGGGACCGCTTTAAAAGGATGGCGCCATGCTAATCATTTTTTTCCAGTATGGCTACCTGGTCTTCCACCCCGTCTGTTTCCGCCAGGCGGACCGCCACCAGCTCCCGGCGGGAAGTGGGCACGTTTTTGCCCACGTAATCCGCTCTGATGGGCAGTTCGCGGTGCCCCCGGTCCACCAGCGCGGCCAGTTGAATGTTGCGGGGTCGCCCCAGGTCCATGATGGCATCCATGGCGGCGCGGATGGTGCGGCCGGTGTAAAGCACATCATCCACCAGGACGACTTTTTTGCCCTTGACGGGAAAGTTCACCTCGGTTTGCCGGACCACGGGCTGGTGGTGCATGGTGGACAGATCGTCGCGGTACAGGGTGATGTCCAGCACTCCGACCGGCACCACGCTGCCCTCGATTTCCTTGATTTTTTCCGCCAGCCGCCGGGCCAGGGGCACGCCGCGCCGCCTAATACCTATCAGTACAAGGTCTTCGGTGCCCTTATTGCGCTCGAGAATCTCGTGGGCAATGCGGGTCAGAGCGCGCCTGATGCCCTCCCGGTCCATGATCCGGGCCTTTTCCTTTAATTCCGGCAATGCATCCACACCCCCAGATAGGACGCACTAAAAAAGCCTGCTTAACCGGTAAGCAGGCATAGATAAACTACCACAGCTTGCGCCGCACATCTATGAATCCCTTACCGGCCTCACGGGACCGATTTCAAGGTTATTTTTCCGCTTCATACATATTAACAAAAGCGCAGCCCGCCGTCAACATAAATCAACATTAATTTTTTACCCCATCTTTCAACCTTTCAACAATGGTGCCAGGCACCAATTTTGATGCCCAGGAAAATTAGCGCCACGCCCAGCAAAATTAAAGCCATGCCCAGCGGCGAAACTTTACCGGCTAGGCCCACCAGCCCCAGGGCGGTGACGGTGAGCAGCACGGTGGGTCCCACCAGGGCCAGCACGGCGTTTATTTTGAAGGCATCTTCCACTTTGTTGCAGTGCAACATGAGCAGAGCCGCGGTAAACTCAACGCTGGCCGACAAAAAGCGGACCATGGCCATGGAGGCCACGATCTTGTCAAAAACAAAAAACAAAACCCTCCCCCTCCCGTTATTTGTTCGCTGTTTTTTTCTTATGTCAGGGAGCGGGCTGACATGCATACCGCCGCAAAGGTAGAGGTAAAATAAGCATGTTCATAAAAGGGGCGTGTATGGTTTATGGCTGCAAAGGCTGGAACGGCAGCACTGGCCGCCATATCGGGCGTACCGTTTATTATGGTGCTGGGCAATTCCATGCTCATTCCCGTTTTACCGGAAATCAAGGAAGCCCTGAACCTGAACCAGTTAAAGGTCAGCATGATCATCACCGCTTTTTCCGTACCCGGCCTTCTCATCCCGCTGGCCGGTTTTTTATCCGACCGCATCGGCCGCAAAAGGATAATAATACCGGGATTAATTTTATACGGCCTGGGCGGGATCATTGCGGGGCTGGCCGCCGCATTTCTGCAGGAAAAGTCGTACACCTGGATTGTCAGCGGGCGCATAATACAAGGTATCGGCGCCGCCGGCACCACCCCCATAGCCATGGCCCTCACCGGCGACCTGTTCGCCGGCAAAAAACGCAGCAAGTCACTAGGCGTGGTGGAAGCCGCCAACGGCATGGGCAAAGTGGTCAGCCCGGTACTGGGAGCGGCCCTGGGCTTGATTGCCTGGTATGCCCCGTTCCTGTTTTTCCCCGCCATCATCGTTCCCGTCGTGCTGGGCATCTGGCTGCTGGTCAAAGAACCCGCAGCCGGCCGGGCCCGGCAAAGCGTGGCCCAGTACATGCAGTCCATTAAAAAGGTATTTGCCAAAAAATCGGCCATGCTGCTGACCTCGTTTTGGGCCGGCATGACCGCACTGTTGATTTTGTTCGGCGTGTTGTTTTTCCTGAGCGATTTCCTGGAAAAAAACGCCGGTATCTACGGCATACTCAAAGGCGCCGCCCTGGCCATACCCGTACTGTTCATGAGCGCCACGTCTTACATAACCGGGCTGCTCCTGAAGAAAAAAATCAAGCTGATGAAATGGCTGTTGGTGGCCGGCCTGGGGCTGATGGCCCTTTCTTTGGCCGCGCTGAACCTGTACCAAAGCATATATTTTTTCTTTGCCGGCATATCCGTTACCGGCATCGGTACCGGGCTGCTGCTGCCCTGCTTGAACACCATCATCACCAGCACGGTGGACGCCGCAGAAAGGGGGCTGGTTACCTCCTTGTACGGCAGCGTGCGCTTTCTAGGCGTGGCCGCGGGACCGCCTCTGTTTGGCTTCCTCATGGACAACGGCAACGCCTACATGTACTGGAGCGGCGCAGCCCTGGCCGGCGCGGCGGCCCTGGCCGCGCTGTTTTTCATCCGGGTGCGGGATATGACGGGGCGGCGAGGCGGCGCGGCGGCGCCGCTGGCCGCGCAGCAAGCGGTACGCACGGCGTTCCTCTTCACCCCAGCCCGCAAACCCCTGCCGGACGACGACAATTGAGCGGCCAGCAGGGTCGTTATTTGAACCAAGACGCGGCGAACCTGGAAGTGACGGGGTAAAAACAGATTTTTCAGCCGGCTGAAAAGGTACCGTCTGTTAAAATTCATGATTGCAAAAATTTCCCGGCCCGGAAGGCGGTGGGAGAAAGTTCTCGCCGCCTTTTTGCTTTAATTAAGTGA
>CAJYBN010000091.1 GCA_913064925.1 uncultured Peptococcaceae bacterium | reverse complement strand
CGATCTTGCCGTGGGAGCAGGTAAGGGTACCGGTTCTGCTTGGGGTGCAAGGTTTCCTGAAAGCAAACGCCGGCA
The DNA here is from genome assembly GCA_913064925.1 of uncultured Peptococcaceae bacterium. Taxonomy (GTDB): domain Bacteria; phylum Bacillota; class Desulfotomaculia; order Desulfotomaculales; family Desulfallaceae; genus CAJYBN01. Next base: position 10,394 of record CAJYBN010000091.1, on the reverse strand, counting down.
TACGCGGGGAAGTGGGACTTGACGTCTAATTAAACGCCACCTGACATATAATAGTTTTAAAAAGCCGCCAAGGTGGTGTTTTGTAATGGAAGAATACCCTGACTTAACATATTTTCGGCACCGGATAAGGGAGCTGGAGGAGAAGGTGTATCAACTCCGCTTGAGCCGTAGGGTGCTGATGAATTTGGTGGAGAAGGTGGAAAAGGAAAAAACGTTTTTTCTGGCTAAGTTGGAAAAAGAAAACCGCCGCCTGCACAGGGATAAACACCGGTACGCCCGCTGGTTATTAAAAAAGAACCGGCAAATTGTGGAACTGCAGTCCAAGCTGGAAAGTTACCCTAACAGATAACTTACTTATTGCCCCCGGTGATTTTTTTTTGGCAAATATGGTATAATGCTTCGTGGGGTGTATTGGATATGAGAATTGCTGTGGTGGACGGCCAGGGCGGGGGTATGGGCAAGCATATCATGGACAAGCTCAGGCGTGAACTACCGGAAGAAATCGAATTTTTGGCTTTAGGTACGAATGCCTTGGCTACCTCCGTTATGCTGCGCGCTGGGGCCAACGAAGGGGCAACGGGAGAAAACGCCGTTATTTATAATGCCGACAAGGTAGATTTAATTGTCGGGCCCATTAGTATCATGTTTCCCCATGCCATGTCTGGCGAGTTGACCCCGGCCATGGCGGAAGCCATTGCCGGAAGCCAGGCGCCCAAGGTGCTTCTTCCCTTAACTCGCGCCGGCGTCAATATCGTTGGCATAAAGCCCGAACCGCTGCCGCATTTGATTGACGAGCTGGTGACCAGGGTGAAGGAAATAATTACCCACCAGGGGTAGGAAAGGACCGGTGCCGGCTCTTCGGCCCGCCCACAGGTTTTTTTAATAAAAACGTAACCGGGCTCAGGAAGCCGGCTTTTTTTATGCTGAGGGGGTAGAGGTTTTGTCCAGCGTTATATTGGTGTTAGGCGGTGCACGCAGTGGCAAAAGCAGCCTGGCCGAAAAGCTGGCCCGGCAGATGAGCGACCACGTTTTTTACGTGGCCACCGCCGCCGCGCACGATGAAGAAATGGCGGAGCGCATAAGGCAGCACCGCGCACGAAGACCGGCCACATGGAAAACACTGGAAGAAACGCACCGGCTGCCGGAACTGCTTATGGAATTACCCGCCAATTCCGTTGTGTTAATCGACTGCTTGACCCTCTGGGTGTCCAACTTGCTGCTGGATCAGACCATGCCCCGGGACGGGGCTGGGGAATCGGAAAAGGAACTTTATATAGTTGCTGAAGCCGGGCGCTTGCTGGAGGCGGCCCGGAAGCGCGGACACCGCGTAGTTATGGTCAGCAACGAAGTAGGCAACGGCCTAGTGCCGGACAAAGAGCTGGGCAGAAAGTACCGGGACATTATAGGCAGGGTAAACCAGTTGGTGGCCGGCGAGGCTCAAAAAGTATACCTGGTTATAGCAGGAATTCCGCTTGATTTAAAAGTGCTGGCGGCAAATCTTGAGCTGGAGGAATCGTTGTAATGCTTGCCAAGACAATTATGGTGCAAGGTACATGTTCCCATGCGGGTAAAAGCGTCTTGGTAGCCGCCCTTTGCCGCATCTTTCACCAGGACGGTTTTCGTGTTGCTCCTTTTAAAGCGCAAAACATGGCTCTTAATTCTTATGTTACTGCTGAAGGCGGGGAGATGGGACGGGCGCAGGTTGTCCAGGCCGAGGCCGCCGGATTGCCCCCCAGCGTGGATATGAACCCTATTTTGCTGAAACCCACCGGCAATTCCTCTTCCCAGGTGGTGGTCATGGGGAGGCCGCTGGACAATTTTACGGCCCAGGACTATCATGGCGACCTGGCCCACAAGTTGTGGCCGGTAGTAACTGGTGCTTTGGCCAGGCTACGCCGCCGCTATGATATAGTTGTCATTGAGGGGGCCGGCAGTCCGGCGGAAGTTAACTTGCAAGATACTGAAATAGTAAACATGAAAGTTGCCCGTGAGGCCAATGCGCCCGTGCTGCTGGTGGCCGACATCGACCGCGGCGGAGCGCTGGCCGCAGTGGTAGGTACTTTGGAGTTGCTGGCGCCCGGTGATAGGGCGCGGGTAAAGGGTATTGTCATAAACAAGTTTCGTGGAGACGTTGCATTGTTTAGGCCGGCTGTGGAGTTTTTGGAAGCCAAGACAGGGGTCCCGGTATGCGGTATTATACCTTATTTTGAAAATTTATACATCCAAGATGAAGATTCGGTGGTGATGGAACAGAAAAAACATATAACCGTCCACGATGATAAGGCAGTGGATATTATTGTTTTGCAACTTCCCCGCCTATCCAATTTTACGGATTTCGACCCCTTGGAAAGGGAACCGGGCGTGCGCTTGCGGTATGCTGCTAGAACGAGCGAACTGGGCGAACCGGATCTAATTATCATACCTGGCAGCAAGAACACCATTGAAGACTTGATATTCCTGAAGCAGTCCGGTTTGGCCGCCGCCGTAACCCGCTTGTTTAAGGCCGGGGTGCCGGTGGTTGGCATTTGCGGCGGTTTTCAAATGCTGGGCCGCGAGCTGTATGACCCGGAGGGGGTTGAATCAAGCGTAGAACGTATTGCTGGTTTGGGCCTGCTGAATATGAAAACAGTGTTTGCTAGGGATAAGATAACCAGCCAGGTTAAAGCGGCCGTTACTGGCCGGGGGTCCATGCTGGGCGGTTTTCGAGGAGATATTGATGGCTACGAAATACACATGGGCCGCACTAAACTAGGCGCCGGTACGAAAAACGCTTTTATCGTCAAAACCCGCTGGGGCCGTAATGTCAACGTGCCCGACGGCGGAGAAAATGAGGACGGGAATGTTTGGGGAACGTATATTCACGGCATTTTCGACAACGACCGGTTCCGGCGCCACCTAGTTCGCATTCTACAAAAGAAAAAAGGGTCTACCGGCCTAGACTACGAAATAACCCGCACTGATACCGCGCAAACCAGGGAAAGGGAATACGACCGGCTGGCTGGTTTAGTTAGGCGCCATGTGGATATTAAGTTGGTATATAAGTTGATGGGGTTATGAGCCTAGAGATTTTTTACGGGCAAATGATTCTTGGTTACATAATTGACTTGTTGGTGGGGGACCCGTCGAAGCTGCCGCACCCGGTGGTATTGATTGGTAAGATTATTGAGCGCCTGGAGAAAACGATCAGGTCAATGAATTTACGTCCCCCCGCACTGCAAGCTGCGGGAGCCTGCTTGGCGCTGGCGGTTGTTACGGTAAGCTTTGTAGCCGTGCATTTGCTTTTACAGGTTGCGTTGCAGGTACATTATTACTTGTATCTGTTTTTAGGAGCGTGGATTGTTTCCACCACCATTGCTACCAAGGGGTTGGCCGATGCCGCTCAGGATATTCGCCGGCTGCTGGCAGCCGGCCGGCTGGATGATGCCCGTATCCGGGTGGGGTGGATAGTGAGCAGGGATACGGACAATATGGATAGCCGCGACATAACCCGTGCTACGGTGGAAACAGTGGCGGAAAACCTGGTGGATGCCGTGGTAGCGCCGGTATTTTATGCCTGCATCGGCGGCCCAGCCTTGGCCATGGCTTATCGCGCCGTAAACACGCTTGATTCCATGTTGGGGTACAAGAACGAAAAGTATATTTATCTCGGCTGGGCCTCGGCCAGGCTGGATGATGCGGCGGGGTACATTCCCGCCCGCTTGACCGGCTGCATATTAGTGTGCGCAGCCTGGCTTTCCAACCGCAAATGGCGCGGGGCGCTGGCGGCTTGGCGTCAGGACGCCGCAGCACATCCCAGCCCCAACAGCGGGATTCCCGAATCGGTGATGGCAGGCGCGCTCGGCATAAGGCTGGGTGGAAGAAACGTATACGGCGGGGTGGTTTCTTTTCGCCCTTATATGGGCGAGCCGCTGGAAAGTTTGCGGCCGGATCACATCAACCGGGCGGTGGACATGCTTTACCTAGCTTCGCTGTTGGCCGTCATGGCATGTGCAGCGCCGGTTTTAGTCCTATTCTAAATCTCTAGTAAGTTGGGGGCAAGACAAATTGAAGGGTTTTTATTTTGCCCTACAGCACTTGACCAGAATAAGAATATACAATGGGGAATTCGATCGCCGGGCCTTCGGGCGCTCGCCGGTCTTTTTCCCGGCGGTGGGGCTGGTGCTGGCCGGGCTGGTGCTGCTGGCCAAGTTGTTATTTGACATGTTGTTTCCCCCGCCGCTGGCTGCTGCCTGTGTGGTAATTGCTATTGTTGCCCTGACCGGAGGTATGCACCTCGACGGGCTGATGGACACCATGGACGGTATGTGCAGCGGGCGACCGCGGGAAATAAAGCTTGCCATCATGAAGGACAGCAGGGTCGGTGCTTTTGGCATCCTGGGGCTGGCGTGCCTGCTGTTGCTAAAGTTTGCCGTGTTTTTATCCATGCCCTGGGAACAGGCTGTGCCAGTTATTTTGCTGGCCATGGTATTTAGCAGATGGGCCATGGTGTATGCCATTGCCCGCTTTCCGTACGCGCGCCAAGAAGGTTTAGGCTTACTTTATTCCATGTATACCGGGAAAAAGGAATTACTGCTTGCTTCTGCCTGCACTTTCGTCATAGCGGCGGCGGTTGCCGGAGCAGCGGGCTTGGTCATTTTGGTATTGACCTGGGCGTGGGCGTATTGCTTGGGCTGCAGAGTGAGTTCTCACCTGGGAGGGTTGACCGGCGATGTTTACGGTGCCGTTGCAGAAACAACGGAACTGGTCGTTTATGCGGTATCGATGCCCGTATACGAATACCTGCCCGCACTTTTTCACCTGCCGCCCTCAATTGCAGGTTTGTTATAGAGAACGGTAGGGGGAGTAGACTATGTTTTTCAAACAGTATAAACACGGGGGGGATGTGGTAGGCGCCGCGCGGGCATTCAACTTATCCCTCCGGGACATTCTTGATTTCAGCGCCAACATTAACCCGCTGGGGCCTTCTCCCGCGGCGTTGGCAGCCATTAAAGAAAACCTGGAGATAATCAGACATTACCCAGATCCGTTTTGCCGTGATCTGCGCCGCGCTCTGTCCAGTTACCTGGCTGTGCCGCCGGAATGCTTGTTGCCGGGCAACGGAGTGTCAGAGCTTATTTATCTTATCACCAGGGTTGTCGGCTGCCGCCGGGCCTTGGTAACCGCGCCTACGTTTACCGAATATGCCGAGGCGGTGACCGCCGCCGGCGGCGAGGTACGCGAGGTGCCCCTGCGGGAAGAGGAGGGGTTTGCTCTGTCGCCGGTGCGCCTAAAAAAGGAAATGCCGGGGGCCGACATGGTGTTTATTTGTAATCCTAACAACCCCACCGGCAGGGTGGAAAAAAAATCAGTCGTACGATCAATAATTGAGGCTGCCCGCGAAACGGGTCAAATGCTGGTTGTGGACGAGGCGTTCATCGATTTTGTGGAGAAAAGGGAGCAGCATACCATTTTACCGCTGGTGGAAAAATACCAGCACCTGGTTATACTTTATTCTTTAACCAAGTTTTTCGGTATTCCGGGATTGCGCCTGGGAGTGTTAATTGCCGCCCCCGCCATTGTGGCAAGGTTGGAGGCGGCTAGGGACCCGTGGAGCGTTAACTGGCTGGCGCAAGTTGCCGGCGAAGCGGCGCTTTCCGATGGGGAGTACGTTAAAGCAACCCGGGACTTGATTGCGCGGGAGAGGGAATACCTATTCCGGTCCATCGCACAGGTGCCAAATTTACGACCTTTTCCTACCGATGCCAACTATTTATTAGTGAAGATAACTGACCAACACATGAGTTCGCCTGTTTTTGCTGCAGAAACCGCTAAGAGGGGGGTGCTGGTCAGGGATTGTTCCACTTTTAGCGGCCTGGGAGAAAATTATATCCGCGTGGCGGTAAAAACGAGGAAGGAAAACGTTAAGTTGCTAAATGTACTGAGTGAGATAATGAAAGGGGCTTAAAATTGACTTGCCGTGTATTTTTAATCAGGCACGGGGAAACCGTTTGGAATCAGGATGCCCGTTTCCAAGGATGGGCGGATATTCCCTTAAGTAATAACGGCGTGCAGCAGGCGGAAGCGCTGGGCAGGCGCCTGGCCGGGCAAGACATTGCGGCTTTTTTTTCCAGCCATCTTTCACGGGCTCGGGAAACCGCCGCCATTATAGCGCGGCCGCACAATAAACCTGTGCAGGTTGTTCCGGGTTTACAGGAAATTAACTTTGGTGACTGGGAAGGTTTAACCTTTAAGGAAATTCGCCAAAAGTACAGTAAAGAATTCATGGCCTGGTGGAACAATCCATTGCAAACCAGGATACCTGGCGGGGAAACCCTGGCGGAACTTGTGGAGCGCTCTGCCAGGGCTTTAAAGGATATTGTGGACAACCATCCGGGCCAACAGGTAGCAGTGGTTGCGCATGGCGGCACCATCCGCAGCATTGTGGGCATGGTGCTGGGCCTTGACCTTAATTATTACTGGCGCCTGCGCCAGGACAACGCCTCCCTTTCCATAATTGATTTCCACCGGTGGGACTCAGGCGTTCTCGTGTTATATAACGATTGCAGCCACCTGAGCTCATGGCAAGTGCCCCCTTTTTAAAAAACACGGGGGGGCTGTTCCCCAATGTATTACAGGCGCTTTTTGTACATGTAGCGAAGGAGGTATGAAGCCGGGTAACAACTCTCGGTACAGCGAAGGAGCGAAACCGGCTAGCGCGCAGGGCGCGCACCGCACCGCAGTTCGCGCATTGATAACAACATCAACCAGGGCAATGCCCGGTTTTTGTAATTATTATCCTTCCCCGGACATATATTTTTGCCATGGGACAATATCAATGCCGTTGTTGCCCGCGCGGCACCGGGGGTAAATGCGCCATGGATACTTTTATAAATAAAACGGTATTAATCTTTTTTACCGCCCTGGGTATTATGCTGGGTGCGGCACTGGTAGGTTCACTGGCTGCCGTCATCGTTAGGGAGCCGCCGGTTGGCACCATGCTGAAGCTGGCCAAGGAAATTAAAATATGGGCCATAGTCGCTGCCATCGGAGGTACTTTCTCCACCTTTGAGGTGCTGGAATCCGGCCTATTTCAAGGCGAAGTCAGGGCGGTAATCAAGCAATTGATATATATTATCAGCGCCCTGGCTGGTACGCAAACGGGCTACTTTTTGTTGCTGCTGCTGGCCGGTGAGGGGCAGTGAAGCTTTTCTTATTCAGGGCGGCTGTATTCGTTCTCGGCGCTGTTACGGGCGCTGCGCTGGCCGGTATTACCATTGGCGACCAGGTGGACCGGCTACATATAGAAAACCAGCTGTTGCAGGACAGGCTGGCGGTAGCCGAAAAAGAATTGCAACAGATGAGACAACAGAAACAGGTGCAAAAAAGGGTGGTATCCAAGATCAGCACCCGGGTAAGTTTTGCCGAAGAATGTGACTTTTCGGAGTACGAAAGAAGTTTCATTGAACTTACCGTAGAGAAAATAGTCAGGGAATGGCTGAAAGTAATCGCCGGCCAGGAAATTGACTCCATTAATTACATTTTGGTACCCCGCATTGTGGATAACCGCGAAATTGAAATTGAGGGAAAGAAAATTAAATTGAAGGTCGAACTGGTGGTAATTGCCGAGAACCTCGTCGTTTACCTGGAAATAATTCCTCAAAAGAACAAGTTATGATAAAGCGCTCCGCTGGATACATTAACTGCAAAAAGGGGGTTAGGCATGGAAGAATTCATCCGTTCCCGGGTTCCTTGGAGCACAGAACCAAGCCTTAAGTTTAAGACCGAAGAAGTAGGTATTGATTTTGACAGCTTTATTGACAGTATCAAGGAAGGGAAGACGGACGCTGAAATGGCGCGGGAATTCGACGTTACTGAAAAGTTGATTCACAACCTGCGCGATCATTTTATGCGGTACGGCTTGGGTTCCATTCTGGGACAGGATTAGGAATAAAAACCAGCCGGCCCCGGCAAGATTATGTCCCCTAACCCCGGAAGTTGTGCTATAATAAACAGATATATTACGATATATGATGCACAACCGAGGGGAGTGAGGGGACATTTTTCCGGAAAAATTCGGCAAAGTGGGATTGACCTTTGATGACGTTTTACTGGTTCCAGCGGCATCGGAAGTACTGCCGCGCGACGTGGATACTACCACCCGTCTTACTAAAACAATTACCCTGAACATTCCGCTGGTCAGCGCCGGCATGGACACCGTCACCGAGTCCCGCATGGCCATAGCGATGGCCCGGGAAGGTGGTATAGGGGTTATCCATAAAAACATGTCCATAGAACGCCAAGCTATGGAGGTGGACCGCGTCAAGCGATCGGAGCACGGCGTTATATCCGATCCCATATACTTATCGCCGGATAGCCCTATCAGTGAAGCGCTGGTGCTTATGGAGCGCTACCGCATATCTGGAGTGCCGGTTACGGAAAATGGCAAGCTGGTCGGCATACTAACGAACCGGGACCTTCGTTTTGAGAAGGACTTTAACCAGCAGGTCGGGAAAGTGATGACTAAAAATAACCTTGTAACGGCACCGGTTGGCACGACCCTGGAGCAGGCCAAGGAAATACTGCAAAAGCACAAGGTGGAAAAATTACCCATTGTTGATGACGATTTCAACTTGCGGGGGCTGATCACCATCAAGGACATAGAAAAAGCCAGGCAGTATCCCATGTCGGCTAAAGATAAGGACGGCAGGCTGCTTGTGGCGGCCGCCGTGGGGGTGAGCGCGGACACCATGGACCGGGTGGAAGCGCTGGTCAACGCTAAAGTGGATGCCGTGGTCATAGACACCGCTCACGGTCATTCCCGCAGTGTACTGGATACCGTGTACAAGATCAAAAGTAAGTACAGCGACCTGCAGGTTATCGCCGGCAATGTCGGCACCGCCGAAGGCACCCGCGATCTGATCAGCGCTGGAGCCGACGCGGTCAAAGTGGGTATTGGCCCCGGTTCCATATGTACTACCAGGGTAGTGGCCGGCGCGGGAGTGCCGCAAATAACCGCTATCTACGATTGTTCCCAGGAAGCCGCCAAGTACGACATTCCTATTATAGCCGACGGCGGCGTAAAGTACTCGGGAGATGTGACCAAAGCCATAGCTGCCGGTGCTGATGCTGTCATGCTGGGCAGTTTGCTGGCGGGAACGGAAGAAAGCCCCGGAGAAATAGAAATATACCAGGGACGAAGTTACAAGGTCTACCGGGGCATGGGGTCTCTGGGCGCCATGAAGGAAGGCAGCAAGGACAGGTACTTCCAGGAAGACCAAAAGAAATTGGTACCGGAGGGCGTAGAAGGCCGGGTACCGTACAGGGGCACTCTGGCGGACGCGGTATTCCAGATTATCGGCGGGCTGCGGGCCGGTATGGGGTACTGCGGTGCGGCCAACATTGAAGCGCTCAAGAAAAACACCAAGTTTATCCGCATCACGCCCGCCGGGTTGCGGGAAAGCCACCCCCATGACGTGGTGATTACCAAAGAAGCGCCCAATTACAGCTTACGTTGAAAAAGCCGGCATAAGCCGGCTTTTTTGATGTTTTGTGCCAACCGAGTTTACCACATGTCGAAAATAGTACCACTGCGGCAAAATCTCAATTCATCAAACTTTTTGACGTCTTCCTCCGATACGCGCGAACCTATGCGTGCCATTAAAACGTTGGCGATATGTTCTAATATTTCCGGATCGTTGGTAGAGGTGCGTTTCAAGCCCACGCTGCCAAATAATTTACTAAGCATTTTTTGATACTGCCATATGTCCAAGCCTGTATTGTCAAGGTCCCAGTGCCAGCAAAATTCCACGGTTATCACTATTTTGTCTTCCATGACGGGATTGGTAAAAGCGTATTTCAGCAGCATGGAAGCGATTCTATTTTTACGCCAGGACGGACTGATTTCTATGGCGCCAAGTTCTAGTATGCCCGGGTGCTTGGACCAGCGGCAGTATTTGTCCGGGTTATGAAATGTCACGTAGCCAATCAGCAGGTTTTGCCGGCGGGCTATGTAAACCATGCCGTCCGGTGAGGCGGCTATTTCCACCAGCGCTTTATGCTGCTTGCTCGCTTCACGGAAAACGTTCATGTCCGGGGACATGTCCAACTGAGCGAGAAACTCGGGGTCCACCGGTCCTTCAATGTTGATTTGCTCTTCCTGCTTGTCGCCGTTTGAAATGTGGGGTTTCAACGGCTAACCACCTTACCCGTACCGCGCTTGTTTTTGTTTATAGTTAATTATATGGTAGTTTGGCATCTGCAACAACCATGAAAATTCAATCACTAAGTAAAGCAAATCTTTTTCAAATATTTACCAAGAAATACTAAATTCAGGAAGGATAATAAAGAAAAACAATGAAGTAATATATAAAGTTAAATTTTGGTAAAACATTAAGGTGGTGAACATGGTTGAGCGG
>CAJYBN010000090.1 GCA_913064925.1 uncultured Peptococcaceae bacterium | reverse complement strand
TTAATACTTATTTTAACAGCCCACAAAGGAAAAAACCAGTAAAATTTATAATGTACTGCTATGCCTTAGTTAAATTCGACTTTGACGTAGCCCTGGCTGGATTGGACTTGTTATTGTTATTGATAATATCGCTGTACAGCCATTTGTACACCTTATAATTCCACAATACTTTCCTGATGAAATTTTTTGTTTCTGGGAAAGGGATACTGTCGATATCCTTTACTTCCCAGGTGATCACACCTTCATTCAGCCAGCGGCGGACGTTACCGCGGCCTCCATTATATGCCGCTAGTATAATAATTCTATTTTCTTTAAATTCGTTTTCCAGGTTGGCTATATACCAGGCTCCCAAACAGATGTTGGTTTCAGGATCGAACAGGAGGTCGGAGTGATAGGGCTGCAGGTTTATTTGCCCGGCAATCCATTGCCCGGTTTCAGGCATAATTTGCATTAGGCCCCGAGCGCCTTTGGGTGAAACGGCGTCAGGATCGAAATTGCTTTCCACTTTCATGATGGCTACCAGCAGAAAGGGGTCTATGCCTGCCCGGGAAGAATATTTGATGACGGGTTCGGAGTAGGGCATGGGGTATAAATACTTCAATATGTGGGTGAAATTGAAGGCTGCCAATAACAACAGGAGGTATATGCCCAGTCTCGATATGCTAAGCCTGCGTTTACGGGCGGGCAATGCCATCACTCCGGTTAAGTAAAATTTACCACCTTGTGCCAAATCTGTCGTACCTGGTGCAGTGTTTCCTCGGGCGGGCCGCTGTTGTCGATGATTCTGTGGGCATAAGCTTTCTTCTCTTCCTGGGGCATTTGGGCGCTGATGCGCCGGCGGGCCTGCTCCGCGGAAATGCCGTCGCGCTGCATAATTCTGGTCAGCTGTGCTTGGGGGTTTATCGTTACCAGCCATACTTCATCCATGTCCTTATGCATGCCCGTTTCAATTAAAAGTGGCGCCTCAATAACCAGCAGTGGAGCGTATTTGTTTGTCCTGTAATCGGCCACGGCCCTGAATACAATATCCTTAATTTCCGGGTGCACAATAGCATTTAAACGTGCCAAAGCGCCGGGGTTGGAGAAAACCAGTTGCGCCATGCGGCTGCGGTTTAGCGTTCCGTCGGGGTTGAGCATCTCCGGTCCGAATTGTTCTATTATCCGTTTCAGGCCCCGGGTACCAGGAGCCACCACTTCCCTCGCCACCTGATCAGTATCTATGACCTTGGCGCCCATTTGTTTCAACATGCGAGCCACGCTGCTCTTACCGCTGCCGATATTGCCCGTTAGCCCTATTACCGGCATGTTATTCCCCCTGTTGTACTCATGTTATTCCCCACGTTTTGCAATTATTAATACTTCTCTCGTAATTCAAGCTGTCCTGCCGGTTGAAAAAATCAGCCCGGAAATTGCCGGGTCCCGTTTCACTTAGTGGATTTTCAGCAACCCCAGGGCGATGAGGATAAAGCCCGGTAGGGTGCTGATTTTTTTGCTAATACCCGCTGCCCCTATTCCCATGCCTATTAACAGCCCCAGGTAGGTGAGGGCGAAATGGCCTAGTCCCACCAGCAGGGTAGTAAATAACACATCAAATCCCAGCATGGAAACGGCGAAACCCGCGGCAAACGCGTCCATGGCCAGCGCCGTGCCCAGCAACAAAGCCTCCTGGGCAGAGATGGTTCCCGAACGGTCCAAGTCTGCCCGGGAGGGTTCACGTAAGACCTTTATTATCAGTCCCAGGGAACGGATGTGGATTTGTAAAATTTGGTCCGGCTTTCCCCTTAGCGGACCGCCGCTGCTGCGGCTTTTAGACCTGTTTTCCTGGAGGGCCTGGGCCAGCACCCACAGGCCGATAAGCAGCAATATGGCTCCTCCAAGCCTTTGGGCGAAAACGACGGAAAAATAACCGGCCACGGCGCGGCCAGCCAGCATGGATACCGTTATTGCCCCCATGGACATAAGGCTTATAATGACCAGTGACGGAATAGGTAGTTTAATGTTGCGCGCGCCGTAAGCGACGCCTGCCGCGAAAGAGTCCATGTTTAAAGCCAATGCAAACATTGCCAGAGCCAGAAACTCCATTGACTTTCCCCCCGTACGTACAACATGTTCTTTAAATACTATGGTGGGGAAAGTCAGGGTGTGCGTGCGGAAAAATGGGAACGGCTGTTTTAAGGCTTCTGGCAGGCCGGGCAGTAATAGGAGCTGCGCCCGCCAACCTTAACGCGCGCCACCGGAGTGCCGCACTGCAGACAGCGCTCCCCCTCGCGGCTGTATACCCGCAAGAGGGACTGATAATCGCCGGCTCTCCCGTTGCCGTCTACATAATCGCGCATGGACGTGCCCCGGTTGGCAATTCCCTCCTGCAGCACTTCCACGATGGAACTATGCAGCTTGGCGATTTCTCTGGGCGTAAGGGAGCAGGCTACGCGTTCGGGGTGCAGCCTCGCCCGGTGCAGGGCCTCGTCAGCGTAAATGTTCCCCAGGCCGGCGATAAAGGTCTGGTCCAGCAACAGTGATTTTATGCGCACGCGCTTGCGCTTCAGCGTCTTGCGCAGGTAGCTGGTGGTAAAATCTTGCTCCAGCGGTTCCGGGCCCAGTTCCTTGATTACTTTCAGCTGGTTAAGGTCTTGTACTTGAGCTAGCGATACACGCCCGAACCGGCGCATATCCGCAAAGCGAAGCTCGCAGCCGTTGCTCAGCTGGAAGATAATATGCGTGTGCCGGGGAAGCGGGTCGGCGGGCTCCGCATACACCAGCCGGCCGGTCATGCGCAGGTGGATGATCATCACTTTATCCCTGCTCAGGTAAATCAGCAGGTATTTGCCCCGGCGCCTCAACCGGGTTATTTTGCACCCCTTGACGGACCGGGTAAACTCTTCCGGCGCAGGGGCGCGTATGATTTTGGGAGTGTTTATGTCCACGTCAACGATGGTTAAACCGGTTAGTTTTTTCTCCAGCGTCCGTTTTATTGTTTCAACTTCGGGCAGTTCTGGCATTTACATTACACCTTTCTTACATCATACCAGTTGGGGCCGGCTTTGAGATCGACAACCAGTGGGACATCAAGTTTTAAAGCATTTTCCATATAGTTTTTAACTATATATTTTACGTCGTTGAGCTCTTCCGGGGGTACGTCAAATATTAGTTCATCGTGTACTTGTAAAATCATTTTCGTCTCCAACCGCCGGTTTTTCAACTCGTTGCTTATTTTAACCATAGCCAGCTTGATAATGTCCGAGGCGCTGCCTTGGATGGGCGTGTTAATAGCCGTGCGTTCGCCGAAAGCCCTTGTCATGTGGTTGGCGCTGAACAGGTCGGGGAGGTAGCGGCGGGGGTTAAGCAGAGTAGTAGCGTAGCCTTTCTCCCGTGCTTCGGCAATTTTTTGTTCGATGAATTTTTTTACGCCCGGGTAGCGGGCAAAGTAATTTTTTATATACCGGGCGGCCTCGGCTCGGCTGACCTTGATATCGCGGGAGAGGCCGAAATCGCTGATGCCGTATACGATGCCGAAATTCACAGCCTTGGCCTTGTAGCGCAGTTCCGGCGTAACCTCTTCCATAGGCAGGCCAAAGACCTCGGCCGCCGTGCGGGCGTGAATATCCTGGCCTTTACGGAAGGCGTCCACCAGGTTGGCGTCGCCGGACATGTGCGCCAGGATACGTAGTTCAATCTGGGAATAATCGGCCGTCATAATCAGGTTGCCCTGCCGGCGGGGTACGAAAACCTTCCTGATTTTCCGCCCTTGCTCAAGCCTAATGGGAATATTTTGCAGGTTGGGGTCGGAGCTGGACAGCCGTCCAGTAGCGGTCACGTCCTGGTTAAAAGTGGTATGGATTCTCCCGGTTGTGGGGTCTATCAAGTTAAACAAGCCGTCGATGTAAGTTGATTTTAGCTTAGCGAGTTGGCGGTATTCCAATATTTTATGCACGATTATATGGGCATCGGCCAGTTCTTCCAATACCGAGGCATCGGTGGAGTACCCGGTTTTGGTGCGCTTTACTACAGGCAGTCCCAGCTTTTCAAAAAGTATGTAACCCAGTTGTTTGGGGGAATTGATATTGAATTCTTCTCCGGCCAGCAGGAAAATTTCCTGGGCCAGCCGTTCGATTTGCTGCCCGGTTTCTTCGGACATGACGCGCAGCATTTCACGGTCGACGGCCACGCCCTCGATTTCCATTTCTGCCAGTACCGACACCAGCGGCAGTTCGACTTCATAGTACAGCCTGTCCATGCCCAGCTCAACTAGTTTTTTGTGCAATATACTGTACAACCGCAGCACCGCGTCGGCGCTGGCGGCGATGGCCTGATCACATTCGGTTGGCAGGATAATGTTCAGGTACTGTAGCGCCAGGTCAGTTAGGCTGTTTTTGGCAAAACCGGGGTTAAGTAAGTATGCCGCAAGTTGTACGTCAAACTGCAGCCCCTCTAAGGGGCGGTTGTGGCGGTGCAGCATCCAGATGGTATCTTTGCCGCTGTAACAGATTTTCTTGACCCGGGGGTCGGAGCAAATATCGCCAATTAGGCCCAATAACTGCGCCTTTTCCCGTACTGGTAACAGGTAAACGCTGCTTGTTCCCAAGGCTAGTGCCGCTCCTTCGATTCCCTTAGCTTTATTGCCTACCAGGTACAGGGCGACCTTACCGGAAGCAAATGCTTTTTGCCTTAGGTCCTCCATTTCTGCTTCGGTAGGCAGTAATGCGTAATCTACCCGGTGTATGTCCAGCGCGGGTTCGGCAGTAGATTTCCCCCGGCGGCTCTTGTCTTCAGTGTTACCGGCCTTTTCAATTATGCTGCGTATCAGGGTTTTAAATTCCAACTTGTTAAATACGGCCAGCAGCGCCGGGTAATCCGGGCCCGGCCAGTAAAACTGCGCGGGGTCTAGGGCCAGCGGCACATGGCGGTCTATGGTAGCCAGCCGTTTGGAAAGCAGCGCCTGGTCTTTATGTTCGATGATTTTATTACGCCAGCGTGGTGGGAGCTTATCGGCATTGGCGATGACTTTTTCCAGTGAGCCAAATTCCCGGATCAGTTTAACGGCTGTTTTTTCGCCTATACCGGGCACGCCTGGTATATTATCGGAAGCGTCGCCCATTAATCCTTTGATGTCCACCAGCTGAGATGGACTGACGCCGTACCTTTCCCACACTTTGTCCTCATCGTATTCCTTCACTTCAGTGATACCCTTTTGCGTCAGCATTACCCGGACGCGGGGCGAAACCAGCTGTAGAGCGTCGCGGTCACCGGTGAGCACCATAGTTTCCATGTCGTTCTTTTCGGCCATTCCGGTCAGCGTGCCGATGATGTCGTCGGCTTCATAATTTTCCAGCTCTAAAACAGGAATACGCATGTGCTGCAGTACTTCCTTGATGAGAGGGAATTGGGGCCTTAATTCCTCGGGGGTTGCTTTCCGCGTGGCCTTATAGTCCGCGTAGCTTGCATGCCGGAAAGAAACCTTTCCTTTGTCGAATGCTACTGTTACGCAATCGGGCTTGACGGATTGCAATATTTTGAAAAGCATGTTGACAAAGCCGTAAACCGCGTTGGTAATTGTGCCGTCGCTGGTGGAAAGCATGGGTATGGCGTGGAACGCGCGGTGTACCAGGCTGTTGCCGTCAATAATGAGAAATTTTTTGCGGGACATACAAGCACCTACCTTTGTCAAGGACCGGCGCAAAACGGTTGCGGTAGCGGAAGCCGCGTGTAAAAGGGGATTGGAGCACCGGCCATATACCCATTATAGCACATTTATTGCAGTATATTAGCGGAGCGGCCTGGAAGGAAAAAATGGTATGCCGGTACTTTAACAAACAGTTGGTAAAGGTAAGCAGGACTTTAATGAGGGCTGGTCGAATTTAAAAATACGTTGATAGGGGGTGGATTTTATGTCCAGGCGGTTGGCTCTCCTGGTTTTCACTTTTTTGACGGTGCTTATTTGGATATCTCCGGTGGAGGCTGCCGAAAGCGATGCCTCTCTGGTGGAAGAAGTTATGACAATAATCCGCGAGTATCACTTATCCAATCCCGACCCTGACGATTTGACGCGCGGGGCCATAAATGGCATGCTGGAAACCCTGGACGATCCTTATGCCCAGTATTTTACCGAAGAAGAGCTAAAGGACTTTACCGGCACCCTGAACGGTGACCTGGTAGGGGTAGGCATAGAAATTCGCACCGGCGATAAACACCCTTTTGTGGTAAGGGTTTTTCCCGGCACACCGGCTGAAAGGGGAGGCTTGGTCGCGGGCGATATCATCTTGGCCGTGGACGGCCAGAGCACGGAAGGGCGTCCATTACCCGATGTGGCCCAACAGATTCGCGGCCCTCGCGGTACGCAAGTAATTTTAACGTTACAGCGGGGGGGAAAGGAATTTGACGTTGTTTTGCAGCGGGCCGAGGTACATGTTCCGTCGGTGGAATATGAAATGCTGGCCGGAGGTACTGGATATGTTAAAGTAACTTCTTTTGGTACGCGTACTGCCGAAGAATTTGATGCAGCCATGCGCAGCCTGCAGGCGGACGGCATGTTGAGCTTGATCATTGACCTGCGGGATAACGGGGGCGGCTACCTGCAGGAATGCGTAGATGTAGTGGATAATTTCTTGGCCGAGGGCACCTTGGTAGTGAGTACGGTGGACGGTCGAGGCAACAGGGAAAAGGTGATAACCCGGGAAAAGCCGCTGTTTGAAGGGTTGCCAATGGTGGTCCTTATTAACGGCCTAACCGCCAGCGCTTCGGAAATATTGGCCGGTGCTCTCCAGGATTACGGGGTGGCTACCTTAGTGGGAGAAACCACTTTCGGCAAAGGAGTTGTGCAGACAATTATTCCCGTCAGCAGCGGGGGAGCTTTAAAACTTACTATTTCCAAGTATTTAACGCCGGCGGGCAAGGATATTGATTCTTCAGGTTTGCAGCCCGATTACAGCGTGTTGACTGATGAGCTGCAAAAAGAGGTGGCCTGGCAGTTGCTGCACCCGGAAGATGATCCAGACCTGGCATTTATTCCCGGTTCCGGTAAAGCCCGTGTGAACGGCCGGGAAATCGACTTGCCTGTGGATGTGCTGCAAAAGGACGGAAAAGAATACTTACCCCTGCGCATAGTGTTGGAAGCGTTGGCCTGCCAGGTTTTTTGGCGTGACGGTTTGATAGAGGTTCACCCCGGCGGGCAGGAATCGATGGTATTTGATATCCGCCGCGGGAACGAAGTGTTCTTGCAAAACGGAATCAGTTACCTGCCGGTGAATTTGCTACCGGAGTTGAATATTACTGTTACAAAAAAACAAAATAATTACTTGCTTGTGCGGGAGTTGCCTTAATCGGGGCGGTGGTTTAACCGAGGGAGGTGCTTAAAGGTGGCGGAAAAACTGTGCCCGTGCGGCAGCGGAAAGAAAATCAGTGCATGCTGCGGGGGGCAAGGTAATATTATAGATTTAACCAAGTATCGGTGGTGGCGGGCAGGGCAGCATCTCCGGAGAAAGCTGGCCGAGTTTGCCGGCAGTGAAACGTTTTTCCACGAAGCTGAAAAAGCTCGGGAGATTTATTTTAGTGTTATGGACCCGGAGCTAGCTGATGAAAAAGACGAATTTCTGGTAGAACGGTTCTTCGAATGGTTTATTTTTGATTACCCCATTCGCGATCTGACGCTAGTGGAATATTTTAGTATGAGTGCGAGGCTTACCGAGGAAGAAAGCATATTGCTGGAAGAGTGGAAAAGGGCCAGGAGCTCGGTTTACCAGGTTCTGCACATTGATGGCGAGATGATTACCTTGCGTGATCTGATTCGGGAAGGCGAGTTGGTAGTAAAAGACCGTAACGCCGCCAGGGAACTTAAGACTGGACACATACTATACATTCGGGTATTACCGTTGGGAAATATGTTTGAATTTTCCACAGGTGGCCTGGTTTTACCTGCTTATAGCAAGAATTATATTATAAACAGAATTAAGTTAGACGCAGAACTGTACTGGAGTAATTATAAAAATAACAGGGATTGGGACGATTACCTGCGGGAAAGGGCCCATATCCTTAATGCTTTAATTTTGGAAATGGGCTTTATTTGGGATCTGCCGGACAAAGGAGACCGGAACAAAAGCGTGGAGGGATTTTTAAACGAATTGTCCCAGCAGGTAACCGATATATTCCTGGACTATTGTTATGATCACGTGGTGAATCAATCCCAGCACGACCAGAATGAGGAAACTTTGCCGGAGGAGAGCTGGAACGGCATGGACCGGAATGGGATACAGAAGCTGTTGCGCCGGCTGGACAAAGCGGTTAAGGACAAAAAAATTGATTTATATGATTCAGACGGGATGTTCAAAGGAATACGCCTACCCCTGAACGAAACGGCCCGGACACGGCATGCGGGTAATGCCAAGGGTAGGGATGACGGTTATGCCCGCGTGACCGAACTAATACGTGATGGTTTGAAAAAAATGGGTTACCGGGTCCAACAAGTTAATAAGGCCGTTAAGCTATGGCAACAGTTTAGCAATCTAGCTCAGCCCACGTTTAGAAAACCAGGGGCTTGGGCAGCCGCGGTCATTTATGCCCTGGCGAGGCTGCAGGGCGAAACAATAAGCCAACACAAGCTGGCCACCATGTACAACGTTTCGGTTTCCACCATATCAACCAATTACAGAAACATTTGCCGGACCCTGCAGTTAAACGGTTGACGTGCCGGAGGTGTTATCAACTGGAAGCGTTTAATGTCGTTTTAGAGTTTATTATTCAGGAAGTCACTTCATTTATTGCCTCACTGGGTTACTGGGGTATTGCCTTGGGTATGGCCATTGAAAGCGCTAACATACCGCTGCCCAGCGAAGTAATTTTACCTTTTGGCGGGTATCTGGTTTCCACTGGGCAGCTTAATTTTTTTTGGGCAGCCATGGCTGGGACGCTGGGAGGCCTGGCGGGTTCCATTGTATCATATTATTTAGGTTATTGCGGTGGTAGACCTTTTTTGTTAAAGTACGGCCGATATATAGGATTTTCGCAAAAGCATTTTAGTAAGGCCGAGGAATGGTTTAACCGGTACGGTGAGGTCACGGTTTTCTTTACCAGACTTATGCCCATAATCCGTACCTTCATCTCCCTTCCGGCCGGGATATCCGGCATGAACTTTTACAAATTTGTAATTTATTCATTTTTCGGTTCGCTGCCTTGGTGTTTTTTCTTAACTTACCTAGGAGTTAAACTTGGTGAGAACTGGCTGGCTTTGAAGCCCTGGTTCCACCGCTTGGATATCTTGGTAGCGGCGGCTTTACTGGGAATTTTACTGTGGTGGTATATAGCGAAGAGGCGTAGAAAATAACAGCAGCTTCCGCTGGGTGCCGTTAAACAAAAAAAATGCGGGGGAAACCGAGTTCCGGCCTCCCCCGCATTTTTTGCCGCCGTTTGCCCCATAATATTGTTAATCGATGACCCCGGGGCCGTATTTAAGTAGTTCGGAAACTGTTATCAAACGGTACCCTTTTTCCCGCAGGCCGTCAATTACCCGGGGAAGCGCCTCCGGCGTGCGGTCGCAGGTGTCGCTGGCATGCATGAGGATAATAGCGCCGGGATGGGCTTTTTCCAGGACACGATTAACGATATGGTCCACGGTGCGGTCTTTCTTCCAGTCCAGTGAATCGTCGCTCCATTGTATTACCTTGTAACCCAGTTCCTCGGCAACGCTAAGCACCATTTCGTTCCAGTCCCCGTTCGGCGTGCGAATAAGGCTGGGAATAACGCCAGTTACTTCCTTTATGGCCTCGTGGGCGGCCATAATGTCTTTTTTCACCCATTCCCTGGAGTATTGGCTGTAATTAACGTGCTTGTAGCCGTGACTGCCGATTTCATGTCCCTCGGCCACCAGTCTTTTGGGAAATTCAGGGTGTTTTTTCACCCAAGGGCCGCTTAGGAAAAAGGTGGACTTAACATTTTTTTTCTTGAGGATATCCATCACTGGTCCAGGAACTTTGGTACCCCAGCTGATATCGAAAGTTAGAGCCAGCACGGGTTTGTCCGTTTGCACCTTGTATATGGCATGGGGTTTGGGTTGTGACCCGGCGGGCACTGTGTTGTGCTGCAGCATGGCTGTGAGAAGAACGGCCGTAAGCAGCAGTAAAGTACCCAATAAAAGGTTACGCCTTATTTTTTTAAGGTTTAACAGGTATATGCGCAATATCTCCACCCCTTGTCAACTTAAGCTATGTTTATATTAAAGATATTTATTCGCGCTGGGCGGTATGTTAGATTCCCTGAGGGAAAATATGCCAGTGGGGGGATCTTAGACATGTCGGCTGTAATGCGGCCCATATCATTAGCTTTAGTTTTATATGCGTTTGTTTCACTGGTCGGAATTACGCCAGTCGAAGCCGCCGGGCTTCGCGTCAACGCAAGGGCGGCGGTGCTTATGGATGCCGCTACCGGCCAGGTTTATTACGCGCATAATGCAGATAAGCGGAGGGCACCCGCCAGCTTGACCAAGCTGATGACGGCCATCGTTGCCCTAGAAAACGCGGATCCTGGTGAAATAGCTGAGGTCAGCGGCCGGGCGGCCTCGGTGTCGGTAGGTTCAACCTTGGGACTGCGGAAGGGAGACCGCATAGCCCTGGGTGAATTACTGGAGGCTGCTTTGGTTGCGTCGGCCAACGATGCCACGGTGGCCATTGCCGAGCACGTGGGAGGTAGCCACGATGCTTTTGTATACCAAATGAATAGGAAAGCACTATTACTGGGCGCGTTGAACACGCATTTTGTTAACACCAACGGGTACCACGATCCCCGGCATTATTCCACCGCTTACGACCTGGGGTTAATTACCCGGTAC
>CAJYBN010000089.1 GCA_913064925.1 uncultured Peptococcaceae bacterium | reverse complement strand
TGCCGGGCCCTGCGAGGGCAAAGGCGAATGTGCCGAGGCCCGAAAACAGGTCTGCCACCGTATTGGCGCCCGCAAGCCATTCGCGCGCGGCGGCAACCAAGGCCTCCTCGCCATCGCGCGTCGCCTGCAGGAAAGCGCCCGGCGGCAGGCAGCCGAGGAGCTGGAAAAGATTAGGTCAAACGCGGCCCGGGAAGGTTATGAGCAGGGTTACCGGGCGGCTCTAGAAGAAGCTAAAGAGGAGGCCGAAAAAATAAGAGCCCAGGCGCGGTCTGTACTGGCCCAAGCAGAAAAAGCCCGCCGGGAACAGATAGCCGGCCTGAAAGAAGAAATAATGGGCCTGGCTGTGGAAATTGCAGAAAAATTGCTGGCCCGGGAAATGGAGCTGCAGCCGGATGTCATTCTGGCCATCGCCGAGGAAGCCATTCAAACGGCCGGCAATCGCCAGCACGTGGTGCTGTGGGTGAACCCCGCGGAAAAGGAAATTTGCGAAAAAAACCGGGAGCGCCTGATCGGCAGTCTACCCTTGAAGGCCAAGCTGCAGGTGTTGGCTGATGAATCCATTGAGCCGGGCGGCTGCGTTGTAGAAACGGATTATGGCAAAGTAGATGCCAACCTCACTACCAGGTGGAGAAACCTGCTGGCCGCCCTGCAGGAAAGGGACGGTCAAGCCTAATGCTTGACCTGGCCGGTGAAATCCATCGGTGGCGGGAGCAAATCCGCCGTACCAAGCTGCTTCGGGCGACGGGCAAAGTGACCAAAGTTATCGGGCTAACCGTGGAAGCAAAGGGTATAACCGCCGGGGTGGGTGAAGTTTGCGACATCCTGGTGCCCGGCGAAAGCGAACCCGTTACCACCG
Source organism: uncultured Peptococcaceae bacterium (assembly GCA_913064925.1). Taxonomy (GTDB): domain Bacteria; phylum Bacillota; class Desulfotomaculia; order Desulfotomaculales; family Desulfallaceae; genus CAJYBN01. Next base: position 10,002 of record CAJYBN010000089.1, on the reverse strand, counting down.
AGGTGGTTGGGTTCAAAGAAGAAGCTTCCATATTAATGCCCCTGGGTGAATTACGGGGGATTTGCCCCGGCTGCCAAGTACTTCCCCGGGGCCAGCCCCTGACCGTGCAGGTGGGGGAGGCCCTGCTGGGCAAAGTGCTGGACGGGCTGGGGCGGCCCATGGACGGCAGCCGCCTGCACACCGGGCTGGCGTATCCCGTCAACAAGAACCCCCCGGAGCCGCTGGAAAGAAAACGCATCAAGGAAGTATTGGCTACCGGTATTCGTTCCATAGACGCACTGCTCACCTGCGGCAAAGGGCAGCGCGTGGGCATTTTTTCCGGCAGCGGCGTGGGCAAAAGCACCCTGCTGGGTATGATGGCCCGCTTTTGCAGCGCGGATTTAAACGTCATCGCCTTGATCGGCGAGCGCGGCCGCGAGGTGCGGGATTTTATCGAAAACGACCTGGGGCCGGGCGGCCTGGCCCGCTCGGTGGTAGTGGTCGCCACCTCCGACCAGCCGGCATTGGTCAGGATTAAGGGGGCGCTGGTAGCCACCACCATCGCGGAATACTTCCGCGACCAGGGCAAAGACGTGCTGCTGTTCATGGATTCCATCACCCGCTTTGCCACGGCTCAGCGGGAAGTGGGGCTGGCCGTGGGGGAACCGCCCGCCACCAGGGGTTATACGCCCTCGGTGTTCAGCCTGCTTCCCAAGCTGCTGGAGAGGTCCGGCACTTCCGCCAGGGGGACTATCACCGCCTTTTACACGGTGCTGGTAGAGGCCGACGACATGAACGAACCCGTGGCCGACGCGGTGCGGGGCATCCTGGACGGGCACATCGTGCTTTCCCGGGATTTGGCCACCCGGAACCACTACCCGGCCATCGACGTGCTCAACAGCGTCAGCAGGTTGATGCCGGAACTGGTCACCAAACAACACCTGCAGGATGCGTCCCGGCTGCGCCACCTGCTGGCCACCTACAAGCAATCCGAAGACTTGATCAACGTGGGGGCATATGTGAAGGGTTCCAACCCGGCCGTGGACGAGGCGATTCAGTATTACGACCGCATAAATGCGTTTCTACGCCAGGATATAAACGAAAAAACCACTTTTAACCAGTCCATTCAGGAACTTACCTTTGTCCGGGAGTGATAGGGCCATGCGCAAGTTCAGTTTTCGCCTGGAACCGGTTTTGAAACAGCGCGCCGCTGCTGAGGAAAGAGCAGCCCTTGAACAGGCGCGGGCCCAGGAAGAATACAACTGCCGTTACGCCAGCTATCGCGAAGCCAGAGAAAAGCTGGCCCGTGTGGCGCAAGACGCCGCAGCGGAGGATCTCTTTGATTTTGTCAACAAGATGTCATACTGCAGTTATATGCACGGCGAAGTGAAAAAACGGGAAGAAATGGTGCACAGCGCGCGGCGGAAACTGGAAAACTGCCGTCATAAACTGGTGCAAGCCATGCAGGAACGCTCCGTCCTGGAAAAATTGCGGGAAAAACAGCTGAATTTCTACAACCTAGCCGCCAAACGCAGCGAGCAAAAGGAAACCGACGAAATTGCCATCCAGCGTTACGTATACAAGCAGGACTTGATTTAGGCCGAACGTATATTGGCGAAAATGATTTAGCCCGGCCGCAGCCGCCCCGGAAAAGTGCCAAAGGGGGTAGCCCGGTGTAAGTGCGCGCTGGAGGCGTAGCTGTTCCCCCGGGACGCGCCGGCAAGGCGGGCGGTTCAAAAAGAATATAACGAATGGGATTATGCAGGAGGTGGTGAGCAGGTAACAGCCGTTGTTTGTGTTTTAATATGCACAAAATTATCGGAAAAAGGAGGTGAATGGAAACGCACGTAGAAAATATTGCGCCCGTGACAGGCACTACAGCAGCCGCCGAGCACCCAGCCGTCGCGGCAACGGCTGGTCGCACCAAAATGGCCAGCTCCACCATGGACTTCCTGCACATTCTGCAGCTGGTAGTGGCGGGCGGTCAAGGTGAAAAAAGCCGCGGGATGCCAAACACTACGGCAGGCATGCTGCTTGGCGGGGTGCAGCCAGGGAATGTGCCACCGGGAGGCCCTTTCTCGGCCGGTGCGGTAGACCAAACACCCGACCCGCCAACTGGTATGGAACAGCCAGTGCCGGAAAACGCTGACCATGCTGCGCAAAAAGACGGCAGTAATGTGCGCGGCGAACTATTGCTTCTCCTGGTAGCGGTGCTGCAAGAACTGCAGGCGGGCGGGGAATCAATTGGTTTTACTGGTAAAAGCGATTTCGGGACAAGCAGCACCATTATTCATCAGGACAACCTACCAGTCAAGGGCATCAACCCCGTACCGGCAGGCAGCAAATTTACTGCCGGCAAAGTCTTGGCCGGCCCGGCTGCTGCACAGGCGCCCGGCCCGGCAAATACCGGCAACATCGCTGGAATACCCGGCTTGGCGCCACAGCAGCTGCAGCAATTTTTGGCCGGTATCATCAACGGCAAGCTTAGCATAAAAACCCAAACCCAGCCGCTGGAAAATGTTTTGCGGCAGGTTATAGCAGACTTAGCTAAATCTGTCATACCAACAGGCTTGGAAGTTCGAAAAGATGCCATAAGCAACCAGGGATTTAACGGCAATACCGGCAAGTCGCAGATGCAAAGTGCGGCAAATAATCAAGGTCCACCCGGAAACGCAAATGATACCTACCGTACCCAAGTCGGTATACTAGACAAGTTACATGATGCGGCACCCAAAAGTAGCGAGCAGTGGTTCCAGCGGCTCGCCTCGAGTAACGCTGCAGACGGTAACAACAACCAAACCGGCGCGAGAAATGTTTTCAATGTTCCGGATGCAACGCCGGTAAGTAAAACTGCGCAAACAAGCCTAACCGTCCAAAGCGGCACCTGCTTGCCGGGCAAAACCCACAAGCTCGAGGCGTTAATCAACCGCCAGCCGCTCGAAATACAAGCTGCACCAACCTCGATATCCAGTACCGCGGAAGGGGCGAAATCAGGGGGCGAAATCGTTCACGCGACGCGCCCGGCGGACAGCAACAGCCTGGCCGCACAACTGGCGGACGCCGTACGGGGGCGCATCGCCAAGGACGGGCAGGGCCAAATGCACGTAAGGCTGCAGCTGCAGCCGGAACACCTCGGCGAAGTAAACATCAAGATCATATACCGCGACGGCAATTTATCCACTCATTTCCACGCCGCGTCGGAACAAGTTAAGCACGTCATTGAATCTTCTTTGGGCCAACTGCGCGAAAACCTGGCAAGCTTCCAGCTCAACCTGCAAAGCGTTTCGGTCTCCGTGGGCGGTGAACAGGGCCGCCGGGAACAGTCCTGGGAGCGCAACCCACAGTTCAGGCAGCAGCACAGCCCGCACATCGCCGGGCAAGGTAAGTCCGAGTCACTGGCTGCCGGTACTACTGCAAGCAGCGCGGCAGCGGAATACACTTCAGGATTAAACTACTTTGTATAACGGGAGGTGGACCATGATGGAACCCATAGGGAAAACCGGCGATTACTACTTGCCCGAAGACAACAAAAAAGCCGGCAGGCCGCAGGGCTTGCAAGACCCGAACGCCTTTCTCAAGATACTGGTGGCCCAAATGAAGTACCAGAACCCGATGCAGCCCCAGGACAGCGCCACTTTCGTCACCCAGCTTTCCCAGATGGCCTCCATGGAACAAATGTACAACGTCAGCCAGAGCATGAACAAAATGGCTTCGGCTTATGAAATGGCCAGGTACTTCCAGCTAATCGGCCAACAAGTATCACTGGTTAAAAACGACGAAGTGATCAGCGGTCAAGTGGGTGGCGTACTCTTTGAGGACGATCAACCGTATTTCTACCTGGCCGGGGCGCCGCTGGGAGACAAATATACGCTGGATCAACTCACCGGTATAACCGGCACATCCACGGACCAGCTTTTACCCTACCTGTCGCTGGTTGGACTGAAGGTAACGATAAACCTTGATAACGGCGACAAAACCGGCATTGTGGAAAAGGTACTTCTGCAAAACGGCAGCGCTGCCGTGCAGGTTGACGGCGAAATTTACGGGGTAGACCGCATCAGGGAAGTGACCGGCGCTCCGGCAGCGGCCGCCGGGACGGGAACCCTTGAAACAAGCGCTTCCGGGGAAACAACCACGACAACGGAACCCCAAACTACCTCCGGCGCGTGAAGGCGGTCAAAGGATAGGTGAAACAAAGTGGAAATAAAAGGAACGCGGATACTGCCGCAACCGCTGGTACAAAACACCGGCGTTGAAAAAAAGATGCCCCGCGACAAAGAAGCGGAAAGCTTCCAGGATATCCTGTTGCGGGAACTGGCGGCCGCCAGGCAGATAAAAATATCCGCCCACGCCAGGAAACGCTTGCAGGAAAGAAAAATAACGCTTACTGGAAAGGATTTGGACAATATTGCCCAAGCCCTAAACCGGGCAGGTTCCAAGGGAATAAGAGATTCACTGATAATATACGGTGACTTGGCAATGGTTGCCAGCATAAACAACAGAACCATAGTAACCGCAATGCACAATGAAGATGCGAGCGAAAAAATCTTTACAAACATAGACGGGGCTATGTTTGTGAAAAAAAATTAATAACAACCCGGTCCTTCAACAAGGAGGGTTGGGTGGTGGCCGACCGACCGACGCCGCCACACAAAAGGAGGTTTGTAGAATGATCAGGTCAATTTTATCCGGCGTTTCAGGCATGCGCGCGCACCAGGTGCGCATGGACGTGATCGGTGACAATATAGCTAACGTTAATACAACTGGTTATAAAGCTAGTCGTACCAGCTTTCAAACAACATTAAGTCAAACCTTAAAGGCCGGAGGAGGAGGGCGAAACCCTGCCCAAGTAGGCACCGGCATGAGCCTCTCGGGAATATACGCAAACTTTGAACAGGGCGCGCTGCAGTCCACCGGAAGAGCCCTTGATATCGCCATTGAAGGAAACGGTTTCTTTAAGCTGCAAGATCCCAACAGCGGTGAGTATTATTTCACTCGTGACGGGTCATTCTTTATCGATACAAACGGCTATATCGTTAATGCAAGTGGTCTTCGTTTATGCGACGATACAGGCACCGGTGTTTTGCAAATTCAAATGATCGATCCTGGAACGGGTAATAATTTAACTATTGAATATATCCAAATAGCAGACAACGGTGAAGTTACCGGACAGGTGGTGGATACTGGTACCGGAAACGCTTCTCCGCTAACTTTTGCTACAGGCTCTGGCACCATTGGTTTGGCTAATTTTCCCAATCCCAACGGGTTGCTTAAAGCTGGTCAAACACTGTATAGGTACAACTCCATAGCAGGAACTGAAGTCAACGGGGCACCGAAAAGCAACGGACTGGGAACCTTGAATTCCGGCTACCTGGAAATGTCCAATGTTGACCTTACCGATGAATTTGCTACTATGATAACCACCCAGCGGGGTTACCAAGCCAACGCCAGGGTAATTACTGTATCAGATACGCTACTGGAGGAACTGATTCAACTGAAGAGGTAAAATAATCTTTGTCCCGCGCACCGGCGGTGCGCGGGACAAAATTGCTGGTATAATGCGGCCCCCAAACTACCCTGAAAAACAAATATACACTAAAAATACACTAAAGTAGGGTGAACTTTATACATGGCTTTGAGAAAATCAAAGAAAGCAACCAGCACTGCCGGCGCCGCCGCGGAGAAAAAACAGGGGGCAGGCAGTAACCTGGCGCTGATGTTCGTCATGATGCTGGCGGTTTTCCTGGCCGGTGCCGGCATGGTTATCGGCTATTTCAAGTTCATGGATCCGGACCGCAAAGAAGCCAAAGCCGGGGAAAAGGAACAAGAGGAAGTCCAACTTTCCTCCATGGAACTGGGCAATATGGTCGTCAATCTGGCAGACCCGGGCGGCAATCATTTTTTAAAATTAACCATCACCATAGAATACCCGCAGGACAAAAAATACGAGGAATTGATCCAGGAAAAAAAACACCACATCATCGAAACCGTGCTGCTCACCCTGCGCCAAAAAAGCGTTGACGAGATCAGACCGGCCGGGGCCACCACCCAGTTGAAACATGAATTAATTACGGCAATAAACAACCGGTTAAACGAACAAGTAGTGCAGAACATTTACTTTACCGAGTACATCGTGCAGTAAAATCCAAGGCGTTAGGAGTAAGTGCATATGCTCACTCAGCGGGAACTGGACGAGTTTCTGGGCAATTTCCACGCCCGCAAGACAACCGTAAAAAAGGTTAAGTTCCCTTCGCTCCGCGCCGAAGCCGGGCTGCCGCAGTCCAAAATACCGGTGGATTTCATCGACGACGTCACTTTGGACATTTGGGCCGTGCTGGGTGAAGCGTCGGTAACGGTGCGGGAAATTCTCAACATGCAGGAAGGCACGGTGTTGGAGCTGGAGAAAGCCGCCGGCGACACCGTCGACTTGAAAGTAAACGGGCAGGACTTTGCCCGCGGCGAGGTAATCATCATCGGCAACAACCTAGGCATACGCGTGGATAAGATCAACGAACCCCGGCGCAATGGCCGGGCGGACAAGGATGTAGACAAAAATGGATAGGGAAATGCTCCTGGCCCTTGTGCGCATACTTGTCCTGCTGCCGCTGGTCTGCATTCTGGCTTACTTAACCGTCCGTTTCGGCTTGGGGAGAGTAAAAAGCTGGCCGGTGCCCGGCGGCAGGAAAAGGATGCGAGTGCTGGAACAGGTTTCCCTGGGACCCAAGGCCGGGCTGTCGCTGGTGCAGGTTGGGGAAAAGTACATGCTTTTTGCCCACCAGGAAGGAAGCATTTTGCTGGTGAAAGAAATGGACGAGCTGCCCGGAGAGATAACCGCGGAGCGGCTGGAGCGGCCGGCGCTAGCCGGGCTGTACAAAGTTTTGCGCCCCTCCGGCCGCGAACGTAAAAATAAATAACCTGGGATAAGGCGGGAATATGTTTGGCTCGGAATAACATCAAGCAAAGCACAATTGTGGTCACCCTGCTGGCAATGCTTGCCGTTATAATGCTTGCACCGGCAGCTCCAGCGGCGGCCCAGCCCTTGCCGGGCATCGACCTCAACATCCAGCCCACGGACGAGCCAACCCACGTGGTCAACAGCATTAAAATCCTGCTGCTATTGACCCTGCTTTCGCTGGTTCCGGCGTTCTTATTAATGATGACCAGCTTTACCCGCATCATAGTGGTTTTGTCCCTGCTGCGCAGCGCCGTCGGTATACAGCAAACTCCGCCTAACCAGGTGATAATTGGTTTAGCACTCTTTTTGACGCTGTTCATCATGGCGCCCGTTTTCCAGCAGGTTAACGAGCAAGCCATCCAGCCCTACCTAGCAGAGGAAATATCCCAGGAGCAGGCCTGGGAAAACGCCTACGCTCCCGTTCGCTCCTTCATGCTGCGCCAGACCAGGGAGAAGGATCTGGCCCTGTTCGTGAGAATGGCTGGCATGGAAATGCCGCTCCGGGAGCAAGATGTGCCCGCCAGGGTGTTAATACCGGCGTTTGTAACCAGCGAGTTGAAAACGGCCTTTCAAATCGGTTTTATGATTTATATACCTTTTCTGGTCATTGACATGGTGGTGGCCAGCACGCTGATGTCCATGGGCATGTTCATGCTGCCGCCGGTGATGATATCGCTGCCTTTTAAGATATTACTGTTCGTAATGGTAGACGGATGGCATTTGGTGGTCAAAACCCTGGTGGAAAGTTTTTAGGGGGAAGAGGTGTGAACGAAACTTTTATCATTGAACTGGTGCGGGAAGCCGTGTTAATGGTGTGCATCATCGCCTTGCCGCCGCTGGCGGTAGCCCTGCTGGTGGGACTGGTGATCAGTATATTGCAGGCCGCCACCCAGGTACAGGAACAAACCTTGTCCTTCGTGCCCAAAATTATCGCCGTGTTTATCACGCTGGCCATCATGGCTCCCTGGACGGTGCGGGTGATGCTCAATTTCACCAACCGTGTCTACAACCGGATTCCCGACCTGCTCAGGTAAGAGGTGCGGGCGATGCCGGCAGCTGAACAGTTTGCCCTTTTCTTCCTTGTGCTGGCCAGGATATCCGCCTTTTTTGCCGTGGGCCCGCCGTTTGCCATACCCGGCGTACCCGGCCCGGTCAAGGTAGCCATGTCCGTCGCCGTGGCGGCAATTGTTTTCCCGCTGGTAAGCCCGGAGACCGCCGTTTACCCGGAAGACGGCTGGGCTTACATATTCGCGCTGGTGCGGGAGACCCTGGTAGGCCTGGCAGTGGGTTTTACGGCCAGCCTCATGTTGAGCGCGCTGGTTTTCGCCGGCAGCTTAATCGACATTCATATCGGCTTTTTCATGAGCAGCATTTTCGACCCGGTTTCCGGGTCCATGGCCGGCATTATGTCCCGCTTTATGCACTTGTTGGGCTTGGCCGTGCTGCTGGCTTTCAATGGGCACCACATGATTATCGCCGCGCTGGCCCGCAGCTACGCCTTGGTACCTGTTAACACCGCTCAGGCCGGCGGAGAGTCGGCTTTATACCTGATCAAGGTTTTTGCGCATATGATCAGCATCGGCGTGCAGATTGCGGCACCCCTCATCGCCGTGATGCTGGTTATCGATATCACGCTGGGCCTGCTGGCCCGCACGGCACCGCAAATTAATGTTTTTATGCTGGGCTTTCCTATAAAAATTATTTTCGGCTTGGTTACGCTCAGCGTGATGGTACCTGTACTGGTGCGAGTCATTTACTCGCTTTGCGGCGTCATTGAAAAAGATATTTTGTTGATATTGAAGGGAATAGCCTGATGGCAAACCAAAACACCGCACAGCAAAAAACCGAAGCGCCGACACCACGAAGATTACGGGAGGCGCGAAGGAAAGGTCAGGTACCCAAGAGCCGGGACCTCAGCGCGGCGGTTATTCTGCTTTTGGCCCTGGCGGCGCTGGCTTTACTGAAAGACAGCATTCTGGCATCCATGCAAAGATTGCTGGCAGAATATTTTCAAGCCGGCTTGGTCGTGGATTTACCGGCGGAAAACCTGCCTTACTATGCATTCGACTTTTTGGCGCGCATGGCCCTGGTATTGTTGCCCGTGTTTACTGTGGTGGTCTTGGCCGCCCTGGCGGCAAACATCGCCCAGGTGGGTTTCCTGTTCGCACCGCAAGTTCTGCAGCCCAAACTGGAAAGGCTTAACCCTGTGGAAGGATTTAAAAGAATTTTTAGCCTGCGCAGCTTGTTCGAACTGGCCAAAAACATCGTTAAAGTGGTAATCGTGGCTGTGGCGGTATACTTTGTGGTTAAGGCCATGCTTCCCGAGATGCTGCTGATATATTTCAAAACGCCGGCGCAGCTGATGGATCTTATCGCGGGAGCCGTGCTGACGGCCGCTTTCGCCGGCGGGGGGGCGTTTCTGGCGGTTTCCCTTTTCGACCTCATGTTTCAGCGCTACGAGCACATTAAAAACTTGCGCATGACCAAGCAGGAAGTAAAGGACGAGCTGAAACATACCGAGGGCGACCCGCTGGTGAAGTCTTGGCAGCGCCGCCGCCAGCGCGAAATTATAACCAATGCCATACGCCGCGAAGTGCCCCGCGCAACGGTGGTCATTACCAACCCCATCCACGTGGCCGTGGCTGTCAGGTATGAAGAGGGAGAAATGAACGCCCCGGTGGTCACCGCCAAGGGAGCGGGTGACCTGGCGGAAGTTATGAAAAGATTGGCCCGGCAGCACAAAGTTCCCGTGGTGGAAAACCCGCCGGTGGCCAGGGCGCTGTTCCGCGACGTGGAAGTGGGCAGCGAGATTCCGGTGGAACTTTACCGGGCCATTGCGGAAATCATTGCCATGATTTACAAATTAAAAGGCAAAGCTGTATAACCACCGCCTGTGAAAACGAGCAACGAATAGTGAAGGCAACGGCATGGCGATTTCCGAAATTTAGCGAAAAATAGCTAAAAATGTCGGCTTGGTGTAGTTAGGAAAGGCCTGACCCCGTGGGAGGAGGGTGGAGGTGGCTGCGTATTCGCGCACCGGTATCGGGCAACAACTGAAAAAGAACACG
>CAJYBN010000088.1 GCA_913064925.1 uncultured Peptococcaceae bacterium | reverse complement strand
CAATTTGCCTCGGAAGTTTACCGGCAAACCGGCTGGGCGCCGGCGGAAATGAACCTGGGCGGCGGGTTAGGTATTTATTACGCTGCGGGCGACGAGCCGCAGGCGGTGGAAAAGTATGCCGATATTGTGGTTGAAGTACTGCGCCGGGTTGCCGCGGAACACAGCATGCCCATCCCCCGGGTTATGGTGGAGCCCGGCCGCTCCATCAGCGGGCCGGCCGGGACAACCCTGTACACGGTGGGCGCCGTGAAGGACATACCGGGCATCCGCAAGTACGTAGCGGTAGACGGGGGCATGGGCGACAACCCCCGGCCGGCCATGTACCAGTCGCGTTATGAGGCGATTATTGCCAACAGGGCGGCTGAGGAGCCGCAGGAGAGGGTCTCCATAGCGGGTAAGTGCTGTGAATCGGGAGACATGCTCATATGGGACATAGAGCTGCCCTCCCCACGACCGGGCGACATACTGGCGGTAGCGGCTACCGGTGCTTACAATTACTCCATGTCCATGAATTACAACCGGCTGCCCCGCCCGGCTATGGTGTTGGTGCAGGAGGGCCGGGCCGATCTCATTGTGGCTAGGGAAACTTACGAAGACCTGTTGCGCAACGATGTGGTGCCGGAACGGCTGTTGAATAACCGGCCCGTCCGCCTGGCCGGCGCCGGGACAGGCTAATGATAATCAACGATCTGCGCCCCTTGTCAATCTCTGACGGGGCTTTTTTTTACACCACGGGTAAGAATTATGGTATAATATGAAACTAATGTAGCCGTACGGAGGGTAGTGGTAGTGGAGATAATAACGACGCACAGCAATACCGACATGGACGGGCTGGCTTCCATGGTGGCCGCGCAAAAACTGTACCCCGAGGCCGTGCTTGTCCTGCCGGGCAAGCTTTCCCGCAACGTGGAGGAATTTGTATCCCTGCATAAGGACACCTTGGATATTCGAACCATCAAACAAATCGATTTAGACCAGATCAAGAGGATAATTTTGGTAGATACCAAGAGCCCGCGCCGGGTGGGTAAGCTGGGCGATATTTTGGAAAAAGTGGACGTTCACATTTACGACCACCATCCTTGGGCGGACGGCGATGCCAGGGGTTCACTGGAAGTGGTTGACGCGGTCGGCGCCACAGTTACCCTGCTGGTGGAAAGAATCAAGGAAAAGCGGCTGGCCATCACCCCGCTGGAATCCACAATTATGTGTTTGGGCATCTATAGCGATACCGGCTCGCTCATGTTTACCAGCACCACCTGCCGGGACGTGGAAGCCGTGGCCTACTTGCTGGATAAGGGTGCCAACCTGGCGGTGGTGGCGGATTTTCTGGGCCGGCCCATGACCAACGAGCAAAAGAACTTGTTGAAGGAACTGCTTATAAACGCCGAAAGATACCAGATCAACGGTACCAAGGTACTGCTGGCCCGCGCCAAAACCGATGAGTTCGTGGTTGGGCTGTCTCTGATAGCACACACCATCTCGGAAATTGAGCGCCTGGATGTGGTTTTTGTGCTGGCGGAAATGGAAGATCGCCTGCACATCGTGGGCCGCAGCAGTATTCCCCAAGCCAACATGGCCGAGATTTTGCAGCATTTCGGGGGCGGCGGGCACGCCGCGGCGGCTTCGGCAACCATCAAAAAGGCCGACCTGGAAGAAGTGGCCTGGGAATTGTTAGACGTCGTATACAAGAAGATCAGGCCCCCCTTGTGCGCTGCCGATATCATGTCTTCGCCGGTGAAAACGGTAACGCCGGAAATGAGCATAGCCGAAGCGGGTCAGATTATGCTTCGCTACGGGCACACCGGGCTGCCGGTGGTGAAGGGTGAGAAACTGGTGGGCGTAATCTCCCGTCGCGACGTGGAAAAGGCCAACTACCACGGCCTTGGGCACGCTCCCGTCAAGGGTTTCATGACGGTGCGGGTAGTTTCCGTGCCCGGCGACATGCCGGTTTCTGAAGTGCAGGAGCTCATGATCAGCCACGACATCGGCCGGGTGCCGGTGGTGGAAAACGGGAAGCTCATCGGCATCGTGTCGCGCACTGACGTGCTGCGCACGCTGCACGGCGAGGTGCAATCCAAGCATAAAGTAGTATATAACAGCGGCGACCAAGTGATGCACAAACGAAACATAGCTTCGCTGATGCAGGCCAACTTATCCTCCAAGGTGTGGGAGATATTGCAGGAAGCGGGAAAAGTTGCCGAGGACATGGGATATAACGCGTACGCCGCCGGCGGCCTAGTACGCGACGTGCTGCTGGGTCTGAGGAGTCTGGACGTAGACCTGGTGGTCGAGGGAGATGGCATACTGCTGGCCGAGGAACTGGGGCAAAAGCTGGGTGCCAAGGTTAGGAAACACTGGAAGTTTGGCACGGCTGAAATTGTTTTTTCCGAGGACTTTAAAGTGGACGTGGCCACTGCCAGAGTGGAATTTTACGCTTACCCCGCCGCCCTTCCGCAGGTAGAAAGCTCGTCCCTGCACCAGGATTTGTACCGGCGAGACTTTACCATTAACGCCATGGCTGTCGCCATTAACCAGAGGAGTTTCGGCGATTTGGTCGATTTTTTCGGCGGCCGGGAGGATCTGCAGCAGGGCCTGATTAGAGTATTGCATAATTTAAGTTTTATAGAAGATCCTACCAGGATCCTCAGGGCCGTGCGGTTTGAACAAAGATACGGTTTTCGTATTGAGCCGCAGACTTTGAAGTTTTTGCACGAAGCGGTGCGCCAGAACGTGTTGGGTAAAGTTTCTCCCGACCGCATTTGGGAAGAACTGAAACACATCATGGTGGAAAAAGAAGCCGGGCGCATGCTGCAGCGCCTGGAGAAGCTCAAGGTGTGGGACTTCGTGTTTCCGGGCGTCAACTACTGGGAAGTGGACCCGGTATTAAAGGAACTGCAGCAGTCCATGGAAATAATATCCGAATGGGGTCTCATGGAACCCGCGGAAAAATGGCTGCCCTACTTTATCGCCGTTTTACACTGGACGAAAGCTCCGGCGGCCCGCAAGATATGCGAAAAATACAACCTCAGCAAAAGGCAAACGGAAAAGGTACTGGCTGCGCTGGAAGGCTGGCGCCGGGCCGTGGCCATGATTTGGAAGGCGCCGCAGGACGTCAAGATCAGCCAGTTGGCTAAAGTGCTTATTAAAATGCCCCGCGAGTCCTACCCCATGTTGATGGCCATCCTGGAGGAGGACTGGATAAAGGTGCGGTTCAGGCAAATATTGTTGGCCATCCAGGGTAGCAGGCCGATCATCAACGGAAAATATATTAAGAGCCTGGGTTACCCCCCGGGCCCCATATACCGTGAAGTGCTAGACGCCTTGTGGTGTGAACGGCTGGACGGTAACGTGACCACCGAGGAAGAAGAGAAGGCTTTTGTGCAACGCTACCTGTCTCGAGCAGCCGAAGGAGAGAGCCGATGTTAGATTTACCGAGTTTATTTGAGCTGCTGGTTTTATTGCCGGCCATATTAATCGGGCTGACGTTTCACGAGTTCGCCCACGGCTGGGTGGCCGACCGCCTCGGCGACCGCACGGCCAGGTACCAGGGAAGGTTGACCCTCAACCCGCTGGCTCATATAGATCCCGTGGGGTTTATCATGCTCATTTTGTTTAAATTCGGCTGGGCTAAACCGGTACCGGTCAACCCCTACAACCTGCGCACCGATCCGGCCCGGGGCATGCTGATGGTGTCGCTGGCCGGCCCCGCCGCCAACCTTTTGGTGGCGCTGGTTACTTCGCTGATCCTGGCATCCGGGTTGGCCCGGCTGGTTCCCTACGGCAACCTTGTTTTTTACCTGACCCTACAGATTAACGTCATTTTAGCCGTTTTCAACCTCATCCCGGTACCGCCGCTGGACGGATCCAAGATTGTAGCCGGACTGTTCCCCGGCCGGGCCCGGTTTATTTACGGCATGGAAACCTACGGTACCGTAATTTTACTTTTGCTATTATTCACCGGGGTGCTGGGCAAAATATTATGGCCGCTGGTTAATTTTATTACCGGTGTTTTTCTGGCCCTGGGAAAGGTCATGTTTTAAAAGTGATATTAGACGGAAAGGAGCAACCAACATGGACAGGAAGGGCAGAATATTAAGCGGCATGCGGCCTACCGGTCGATTACATATCGGACACCTCAGCGTGCTGGAAAATTGGGCAAGCTTGCAGGACGCCTACCAGTGCTTTTTCTTTGTGGCCGACTGGCATGCCTTAACCACCTCCTTTGACGAGTCGAGAAGTATCCGTGCCAATGCCAGGGAGATGGTGGCCGATTGGCTGGCGGTAGGTATTGATCCCGAAAGAAGCGTAATTTTCGTTCAATCCCTCGTCCCCGAGCACGCCGAGCTGCACCTGCTGTTTTCCATGATTACGCCTTTAAGTTGGCTGGAGAGGGTACCCACATACAAAGATGCCGTGCAGCAGCACAAGGCCAAAGGTAAAGACATAGCCACGTACGGGTTTTTGGGATACCCGCTGCTGCAGGCTGCAGACATACTTATTTACCGCGCGGATGCAGTGCCGGTGGGAGAGGACCAGCTGCCGCACCTGGAGCTGTGCCGCGAGGTAGCAAGGCGATTTAACCACATGTACGGTACGGTTTTCCCTGAACCGCAGGCTCTGCTGGCAAGGGTACCTCTGCTGCCCGGGGTGGACGGCAGAAAAATGAGTAAGAGCTACGCTAATGTTATAGATCTGGCGGCTGAGCCCGAAGAGCTGCGGGCCAGGGTCAACGACATGATCACCGATCCGGCACGTATTCGCAAAACCGACCCGGGACACCCGGAAGTATGCGTAGTGCATAAGTATCACGGTATCTACAGGCCGGCGGAACTGGCGGCAATTGAGGAAGACTGCCGCCAAGGGCGAATCGGCTGTGTGGCCTGCAAGAGAACGCTGGCCGGCGCGCTGGAGGAAGTAATGCAACCCATTCGGGAAAGAAGGCGGGCCATCATGAGGGATACCGGATATATCGACGACGTCATCGCTGAAGGCGTACGCAGGGCCGCCGCGGAAGCGCGGCAAACCATGGAAATGGCCCGGCAAAAGGTTTTCGGTGTATAAACAAAGCCCCGGTACGGGGCGTTTTTTTTGCCCGGCACCGGCAGAGCTTCGCGTATAAATTACACAGCCCGACGGTAAAATAAGGGGCGGGGTGCAGGATATGGCAGTAATTATGCTGCTGGCAGCCTTGCTGGGCTTGTCGTTGCTGCTGCTGGTATCACCCATCAAGGTCCATGTTCGCTATGCGGTGGGAGACGAAAAAGGCAGCGACGCGCCGTTCGGTAACGGGATCCGCCTGTCGTTTTTGTGGGGATTGTTTTCGCTGCGCCTGCGCGTAGCTGGCGTCGTGTCGTTTTATCGGGTATTTTTGCCGGTGATGAAGTTGCGTGCCCGAATGGCCGGCCGGCCGGGGGGAGAAATGGCCGAGGAAAAAATGCTGCTTACCCCGGCCAGGGTATGCTGGCTATTGAGGCGCGTGGCCCGGCTGGGCCGTTTAATGGCGCCGGCCGGGCGGCGGTTGCTTTCCGCGGTGCAGCTGCACCGGTTTTGCTGGCGCACCGGCATCGGGCTGCAGGAAGCTGACCTCACCGGCATTACCACAGGCATTTTATGGATCATCAAAGGCAACCTTATTTCCGGGTTGTACCGGTTGGTGAAAAAACCAGCACCCAGGCCGGTACTGGAAATAATGCCGTTCTACAACCATTGCCTGGTCCGGGTGTACCTGAACTGCATATTCAGCTTGCGCTTGGGACATATTATCAGTGCAGTAATACTTGCCGGGTGGTTGTATCTCAGGAACCGCAAGAAAGTACGGGGGTGAGGTAATGGAACAGCATCCTATCGAAGGTCTAATGAAAACCGCCATGGAAAGCATTAAGGAGATGGTGGACGTGAATACGGTCATCGGCAAGCCGGTGGAAACTGCCGACGGGAGCGTTATAATCCCAGTTTCCAGAGTGGCGTGCGGCTTCGGGGCCGGGGGCGGTGAATTCGCGGTGAGCGAGCCTGCACAAGGCGGCCAGGGCAGCGAAAACCAGATACCCGCCTTTGGCGGAGGCAGCGGCGCAGGCATGTCGGTGAAGCCGGTGGGTTTTCTAGTGGCCGGCAACGGGCAGGTGCGCATGCTGCCGGTGGACAGAAATGCCATGCTGGACAGGCTGATTGACCTGGTGCCGCAGTTGTTGAGCCAAGTACAATCCATGCTGGCGAGCCGCAAGGCAGAAGATAAATAATGGGAGGGAAAGGGCTTGCTTGAAAAGCAGGCTTTTTTTGGCCAAGCAAATTTGGCGGTCCGGCGGAATATGATAATTTACGGGATGTTTCCCTTCCGGGGAGGACGAATCATGAAGGTGATCGTGGCGGGCGGCGGCTGGGCAGGATGTGCCTCTGCTTATGCGGCCAAGATGGCGGGGGCCGAGGTGGTATTGTTAGAAAGGACTGATATGCTGCTGGGAACCGGGTTGGTGGGCGGCATCATGCGCAACAACGGCCGTTTTACCGCCCTGGAGGAAGCCGGGGCGCTGGGCGGCGAAGAGCTGGTGCGGTTGATCGACTCGGTAGCCAGGCATAAATCGGTTGATTTTCCCGGCCACAAGCACGCCTTACTTTACGACGTTACAAAGATAGAACTCGCGATGCGCAGGTTTTTGACCCGTTGCGGCGTCGAAGTCAGGTTGCAGTGCAGGGCTACGGAGGTTTTTGTCAGCGCAGGTTACATTAAAGGAATTGTTACCTCAGGCAACGATGTCATTCGCGGGGATGCTTTCGTTGACGCTACGGGCACGGCGGGGCCGGCCAAAAACTGTACCCGGTTCGGCACCGGTTGTGCCATGTGCATTTTGCGCTGTCCTACTTTCGGGCCCCGGGTAAGCCTGGCAGCCAAGGCCGGGCTGCCTGAAATCACAGCTGGCCACGATTTTCCCTCTTTTGAAGCCATGAGCGGCTCCTGCAAGCTGGACAAGAACTCGCTGGATCAACATCTGGTGCAAAAGCTGGAACAAGACGGCGTGCTGATCATACCTTTGCCCCCGAAAATGCATAAGGTCGACCTGCTGAGCAGCAAGGCCTGCCAGCAGTACGCGCTGGAGGAATATGCCCGCAACTTGGTGATTCTGGATACGGGACATGCTAAATTAATGACTCCCTTTTTCCCGCTGGACGTCTTGCGCTCCCTGCCGGGGTTTACCAATGCCCGGTATGCCGATCCCTATTCCGGCGGCAGGGGTAATTCGGTGCGCTTTATGGCCATGTGCCACTGCGACGATACCCTGCAGGTGAAGGGGGTGCATAACTTGTTTTGCGCCGGGGAGAAAACCGGCCCGCTGGTGGGTCACACGGAAGCCATCATCACCGGCTTGCTGGCCGGGCATAACGCAGTCCGGCTCCTGGCCGGGAAGGAACCGCTGGTGCTGCCCGTTGAACTTGCAGCGGGAGATATCATAGCCTTCATGCACGCCAACATGCAGGAGGAGGGAATGACTAAAAAGTATACCTTTTCCGGCTCGGTTTATTTCGAAAGAATGAAACAAAAAGGCCTGTATACCACCGACACGGCTTCAATACGGGAAAGAGTACGACGTACGGGATTATCGAGGATATTTGCTAAAAGAATAGTTAACCACTGACCGCATGCTAATTTTCAAGCTTTTTCTGCAGGGTTTGCCGCCCGGGTATAGAAATAATTTAAGCAACGGAATATAACGTTTTAAGGTTGCGTTACCATGCAGACAACAAAGCGCGTTCTGGCAAGGCGAAAATTTTACGAGCAGATATACCGGGTGACCCTGGCTGTGCTGGTAGGCGTGTGCACCGGCCTGGGCGCAGTGGTTTTTCGCAAACTGATAACGATATGCAACGAGGTTTTTTTTCAACAGGGGGGAGAAGTCTTATCCTTCCTGGGGCAATATTACGTTGTGCTTTTGCCTATGGCGGGTGGCCTGGTGGTGGGGCCGCTTACTTATTTTCTTGCCCGTGAAACCAGGGGCCCGGGAGTAGGGGAAGTAATAGGGGCGGTTGCCGTGCGCGGCGGCTTCATCCGTCCCAGGGTAGTGCCGGTCAAGGCCCTGGCATCCGCCATTTGCATCGGGTCGGGCGGTTCCGCCGGGCGCGTGGGGCCCATAGTGCACATGGGTGCGGCCATTGGTTCCGTGGTAGGGCAAGTGCTGAAGGTGCCGGCTCGTAAGATGAAAGCACTGGTGGCCTGCGGCGCCGCTGGAGGCATAGCCGCCACATTCAACGCGCCTATTGGCGGTGTGCTTTTTGCCCTGGAAGTGATTCTGGGGGATTTTAAGGGCAGCCACTTGATGATGATTATTATATCCTCGGTAACCGCGGCGGTTATCGGGATAATATTTTTCGGGGACAACCCGGCTTTTACCGTCCCCTCATACGCCATGCACCACCCCGCCGAACTGTTGTTTTACGCCCTGCTGGGTATCGCCTGCGGCTTATTTTGCGTGTTGTACATCAAAGTGTTTTACAAAGTGGAAGATATTTTCAATCTTTGCCATCGGGTGCCGGACTACCTTAAGCCTGCACTGGGAGGGCTGCTGGTGGGAGGCATCGGCCTTTACTTCCCGCAGGTTTACGGGGTAGGCTTTGAAACCATAGAACAGGCCATAACCGGTCAAATGGTGTTAAACATTACCGCAGCGCTAATTATTGTCAAGCTGCTGGCCACATCCATAACCATAGGTTCCGGAAGCTCCGGCGGTGTTTTTGCGCCGGGGTTGTTTATGGGTGCCATGCTGGGCGCCACGGTCGGGCATATTTTTCACCTTTTGTTTCCCGGTATTGCTGCCGCGCCCGCCGCGTATGCTCTGGTGGGGATGGGCAGTGTTATAGCCGGCAGCGCCCACGCTCCCATGACGGCCATCATCATGCTGTTCGAGATGAGTAATGATTACCGCATTATTTTACCCCTCATGATTGCTTGTATTGCCAGTTCCGTAGTGGCCAGCACCTTGTACCCGCATAATATATACGTGGTCAAGTTAATCAGGCGAGGGCTGGACATCGAGGCGGCCAGGCGGCCCGACGTTTTGAAAAACGTGCTGGTGAAAGACGTCATGACTGCGCAAATTGAAACCATCCCCACCTGGTTTTCCCTGCAGCAGGCCTGGAAGCAAGTGCAGGACAGCCCGCACCACGGCTTTCCTTTGGTAAACGAAAAAGGCAGCGTAACGGGCATCATTACCAGGGACGAGCTGGAGCAAGCCATGCAGCTGGGTAATACAAGGCGGCCGGTGAATGAGCTGGCGGTGCACCGCTTGATAACCGTAACGCCTTATGAAACTATCAGCGCGGCGGTAAAGAAAATGAAAGAGCACAATATCGGCAGGTTGCCCGTGGTGGATGCCGATAACCCGCAGAGAATAATCGGGCTGGTAACCCGTACGGATATAATTAATGCTTATACCACGGGCTTACTGCAGGAAGACGAACTGGAAGAAGGCCTGGCCGGCGGGCATACCGAAAGCAAAACTGCGGCCTTGTAAAAAGAGCCGGGTCGGCCGCGGCGAGCGAAACACCAGAGAACAAGCGCGAATTCCGCAGCCATGGCTGCGGAATTTTTTTCATATTTGGGACAACCCGATCATAACTTGTTAGTAGTAAACGGGCGGAGGAGAAAAAATGGTCAATTACATTTGGCTGGGTATGATGGTGGTCGGCATTTTGGTAGCTGCGGCCAACGGTCACGTGGAAGTTGTCACCAAGGCCGCTCTGGAAGGGGCGCAGGTGGCGGTGCAGACGGCTATCGACTTGATTGCCATAATCACTTTTTGGCTGGGCGTTATGAAGCTGGCCGAAGCCGCCGGGTTAGTCCGGGCGCTGGCGCGCATGGTGCAGCCCATAACCAATTTCCTTTTCCCCGGCATTCCCCGCAAGCACCCCGCCATGGGGGCCATAGTGATGAACTTGAGCGCCAACATACTGGGCTTGGGTAATGCCGCTACACCCATGGGCTTAATCGCCATGCAGGAACTGCAAAAGCTTAACCGGGGCGATCCCAAAACGGCTACCGACGCCATGTGCACTTTTTTGGCCTTGAATACTTCTTGCATCACCTTGATACCAACCACCATCATCGGTATAAGGCTCATATATGGTTCTTCGGACCCCACAGAAATAGTGGGAACCACCATCTTTGCCACGGCGGCGGGCATGACGGCGGCCATCATTATGGACAGGATTCTGCGCTACCTGTACAGTAAGGGGTGGTAATGCCAAAATGTTCGGCATAGTATCCGATCTTTCCCGTTGGGCCATTCCCGTTGTTTTGCTGCTGGTACCGCTGATTGCCATGATAAGGGGCGTGAGTGTTTTTGAAACCTTCGTGGAGGGAGCGGAGGACGGCTTTGGCACGGCTATAAAAACCATTCCTTACCTGGTGGCCATGCTGGTGGCCATTAGCGTTTTCCGGGCCTCGGGCGCGCTGGATATGCTGGTAGGTATTTGTGCACCCGTGCTGGACAAAGTGGGCGTACCCGCCGAAGTGCTACCCCACGCCATCATGCGTCCCCTGTCCGGCGGCGCAGCACTAGGTATTGCCACGGACATAATCAAGACAGACGGGCCCGACAGCTTTATCGGCCGCCTGGTTTCTACCATGCAGGGTAGTTCCGATACCACCTTTTACGTGCTAACTTTGTATTTCGGCTCTGTGGGCATTTCCCGTTACCGCTATTCCATTATTTCCGGGCTCACCGCCGACTTTACCACTTTGGTGGCTTCAGTTTATATATGTCATAAGGTTTTTGGTTAAAAGACCATCGGCTTTGATTAGCAGCTGGGCATGAAGCGCAGGAAACACCTTTTGGTGCCGTAAAGGAGCAAAACCGGAAAACACACCCGTGGATGGGCGCCAGGCTTTCGATAAACTCTGGCAGGCGCTTTCCGTTTCCTAAAAGTAAACGAGGTACGAAACGCCGGGTAACTCTTGACGAAGCAAAGGAACGGAGCCGGGAGGCGCGTGCAGGAAGCGAACACCGGCCCGGGAAGTGCTTTTTATTGCTTTTTATTGACACTCTGACCTTCTTAAGGGTTTTTTTTATTGGGCCGGGAGGTGGTAAAATAATTTTATGGGAGGTGAGCCTTGTTGGAGC
>CAJYBN010000087.1 GCA_913064925.1 uncultured Peptococcaceae bacterium | reverse complement strand
AAAAGGCAGTGGCCTAATGGCGCCGGCTACCCGGTTACAGTGGCGGGACCGCCCGGGAATTTCACCCGGTTCCCTATTCTCCCCCATGCATTACGGGGGCACCTGCTGCATGCCACCTATTCACTTGGACTACTTTGGATAAAAGTATTTCCACGCGCTATGTAATTTTCCTGCCTTGGGCAGTGAAAAATTTACCGCCGCGCGTAAGCATCCACATCAATCCCCCGGCGCTGCAGCCATTCAGCGGTAAAACCGGTGATGACCAGCGGCTTGCGGGCCAAAGCGGCCAGGTTTCCGGCGCCGGTAAGCATCATCACCCGCTGCAGCCCGGCAATCAGGCCGTTTATGTAATCCACAAGCCCCTCCGGCCCTTTTTCCTGCAGCACCCGCAAAAACGGGCCGGCCATGGCCGTAAGCGCGGCCCCCGCTGCCATTGCCACCGTCATATCCACGGGCGTGCGCAGTCCCCCCGACGCAATAACCGCCAGCGGCAAGCCGGTGCTCAGTGCTTCCAGCAGCCCCACTGCCGTGGGGATGCCCCACTGTTCCAGGTAAGCGCCGCCCCTGCCGCCGCGCCTGTTTTCAATGGCGGCGAAATTGGTGCCGCCCCGCCCGCCGATGTCCACGCAGCGCACCCCGGCCCGGTACAGCGCCGTTATGGTTTCCCTGGACAGCCCGCAGCCCACCTCCTTCACCACCACCGGTACCGGCAGCTGCTGCACCAGGCGCGCAATGTTTTCCAGCACGCCGCGAAAATCCGTATCCCCTTCCCGCATGGCCAACTCCTGGTTCACATTGAGGTACAACTGAATACCGTCGGCGGCCACCATGTCGATGGCTTCCAGCGCCTCCTCCAGGGTGCAGAGCGCGCTGAGGTTGGCCAACAGCAATCCGTCCGGGTTTTCTTCCCTGGCCACGGCAAAGGTATGGCGCACCTCCGGGTCGTCCAGGGCGGCCCGCTGGGAACCCACCGCCATGGCAATGCCGGTGCGCGCCGCTGCTTGGGCCAGCCCGCGGTTGACCTCCAACACGGCGGTATGCCCGCCGGTTATGGCGTTGATCATCAAAGGCGCCCGCAGGCGCTTGCCCATGAAAAAGCAGGAGCAGTCCACCCCGTCCCGGTTCAGTTCCGGCAGCGCGTTGTGCACCAGAAAAATATCGCCGAAGCCGGACGGGAAATCGGTGTCGGGCAATTCCAGAGCATACTTGATGTGCTCAAGCTTGCGCGTCTTCCTGGAAATAGCCAACGCCTCCCATCTCGCGTATCTTTTACATATTATCACTCCCTTCGCCACCGGTCAACGCCGCCCCGCCGCGCCACGGGCCGCCGCACATAATTTTTCCAAGCCCAGGCGCGGCGCCGCCGTTTCATTTCATTGAAATCATGGATTGCCCCGGCAGGTGTGTGGGCGGCGGGTTACGTTCATTACGGCCAGCCCGCCGGCCAGCATCCCGCCGGCAAGCTGCTGCATTAGCGGACCGGGGTATTTACCAAGGGCGCTTCCGTTACCTTTGCCCACTCTAATTCAGTCGAGACCGCCAAAAAACATATTTCACATGCTGCATATAACATATTTCACAAACCAGTACGCAGAAATACCCGTATAAACCGCAGCCCAAATATAAAGCAGGTCAATAACACATTCGTTTACCCGGCCGGGATGTTCAGCCCGCGACATTTCCACCCGGTTCATTTCCGCCTTGTAAAAAGGGCTTTCCAGCAACCTTTCCCAGCAATTTTTTTGCTCCGG
Source organism: uncultured Peptococcaceae bacterium (assembly GCA_913064925.1). Lineage (GTDB taxonomy): Bacteria > Bacillota > Desulfotomaculia > Desulfotomaculales > Desulfallaceae > CAJYBN01. Next base: position 9,422 of record CAJYBN010000087.1, on the reverse strand, counting down.
CAACGGATTGGACCACCACCTGCCAATATCCACAACCACAGCCATCCACAGCCCCTCCCCGGAACTTTGTGCACTTTTTAACATTATAATTGGCGGGCGGAGAAAAATCAATAACTGTTTGTGAAATATTTAATTTATTTTCCGCAATCTTGTGAAATATATAATTTAAAAACGGCGTATGGCAGCGCGTGAAAAAAGTTGCCCGCAAGGGGGCAACTTTTTTATCCTATGCTGGCGTCCTCCAAGCGCTGCTGCACGCCGGTCATTTGCTCGTATACCTCGGTGAACAGCTCGTTCACCCGCACCATTCCCACCAGGTTATCGTTTTTCTTTACCGGCAGCGTGCCGAGCTTGTGTTTTATCATGGCGTGTACCGCCTTAATCAGCGTGTCGTTAACGTCCAGGGCAATGACGTTGATGGGATGCATGATTTCCGTGACGTTTTTCTTTACCTCGGCCCGGCATCTTTCCGAAAACAACCCTTCCCAAAAGATGGGCACCGTAAAATGCTGCGCCTTGGCAAAAAACGGTTCCAGGGCCTGCAGCACAGACCGGAAGGTGACCAGCCCAAGCGGGTTACCGTAATCGTCGCTGACAATTACCGTCCTGTGTCCCTGCCCCCCTTTACTGCGCTGGTAAAAGGCCCGGTACAGCACTTTCACGGCATCTTCCACGGTGCAAGTATGGGAAATCACTTTATAGCTGTTTACCGGCAGCATTATGTCGCCCACTCTTTTCTCGGATCGCTCGGACATATACCATCCCTCCTGGGCAATTAATCGAAAAAAATTCATCCTGATGCACAAGCATTTTTCGTGCCAGTGGCAAGTGCTTGCACGGCGCGCCGCATTGTTTGCCGGCGAAGTCGTTTATGTTCGAAAACAAGCACCCCGCTGTTTGAAAATGTACACGATGGCCGTTCGGCCGTTTATAAAAAAAGGGAACCGCAAGATGGTTCCCCGATTGCCAGTCAACACATGGAGCAGTTGGAACGGGAGCCCAGCTGCAAGAGGGAGCTGCATACGGTGCCGGCACCGCCCGGCGCTGTTTTTTAGACCACACCAAGCTCGTCGAGGTGAGGCTTAGTGGCCTCTATAAAATCAGCCAGTTTCCTGGCCGCCAGGCGGATGTTTTTCTCCTGCACCACGTCGTAAGGCAGGAGCAGCTTGAGCCGGTATTTGCCGGTGGCTTCCACCTTGGGAAGCTCCCTTTCCAGCGAGGTGCCCAGCTTGCTTTCTATGGTATCCTTCCTCTTCAGGATGGGTATGAATACCTGCTTCTTATTACCGTCCATTACCAAGTCAATAACCAGGTATTCCCTGCCCCGGTTGGGACCCTTGCGAGGTTTTGTCTTGCCGATCCTGTAATATATATTACTGCTGCCGAAAACGCGGATGCATTTCCACGATTCGGTAATACCCATCCGCTTGCTCAAGGAAGTATAAGAAATATGAATGCCGCGCTCTTTCAGTATTTTTTGCGCTCGGGACAGAACCTCATCCAGAAAAACGTCAAAGGACTGCACCTCTTTCCGCCCCTGGGAAGAATGATCCCGCTCGGCCTTATCTTGCAACCACTGCTCGAAAAGTTCCAGCACCATTTTCTTGCTGTCGGCACCGTCTTTAAAATTAACTTCAATGTTTCCGCTCCTCAGTTCCTTGAGAAACTGGTTTTTTAACTGGGAAAACTGGTTTAAGAAATTGCCGTCCATATCAAGCCCCTCCGTGTTTTCCAAATGCTCCGCGGCAAACTATACCGCTTGTATTTTTCTTTTTTTCGTTAATTTTTTCGTTAATGACCGCCTACGCCCAGGATACCAGAGGCCGCCAGCGTCAAAACAATTATTTCCGCGACTACGATGGCGGCGTAAGGGATATCCTTCTTACGCACGTAGGCCGGAAGTAAAAGGAACAGGTAACCGATAACCGTCAACGCCGCCAAGAAAGCGATACCAATCAAGCTTAAAAAATCACCGTACTTGAGCATGCCCAGCCAGCCCCAGCCGGCCGGCACGTTGGCTTCTACCAGGAACTCGTGGGCGCTCATGCTCCAGTATTGCGGCATCTGGGAAGGCGGTATATACGAGGTCAACAAGCCGCTCATATATATAATGAAAGTAATAACCAAAATCCCTATACCGGCCCAGGAGCAGTACAGCAACAGGTTGGCGTAGCTAATTTGTTCCGCCGGTACATCTACCTTATACGCCGTCTTCTTTTGTTTAGCCGGCTTGGCTTGCTGCACAGTGGAAGTATGGCTTTCCGCTCTCACTTGACTACTCATTTTATCTCTACCCCCATCCCAGTCCCTTTAGCAGGGACCTGATTCCGGCAAATAGCAGCATAATGATAACAAGATAGCGCACTAGTTTCGGTTTCGCTCCGGCCAGCAGCTTCACGCCGACCAGCGAACCGATCATGATGCCCAGCACGGAAGGTACGGCGATGATGGGCAAAACCGCCCCCTGGTTCAGGTAAACCCACGCCGCGGAAGTGTCCGTGATGGAAAGCAGGAACTTGCTCGAACCAACGGCGATTTTCAGCGGCGCACCCATCAGCAGGTTCAGCACCGGTACATTGGCCCAGCCGGCGCCCAGCCCGAACATACCGGCCACCATGCCGATGGCGATGAAAATCAGGAAACCCTGCGGCGTGCGCCAAACCTTCCATTCCACGGGCCGCCCCGCCGAAGGCTCATAGTAAGAGCCGCTGATGTTCAAGGCGCGGGTTACGGCGTCCGGGTTGCCCACCCTGGGAAACTCGCTGTTCTTGGAAAAGATGAACAGCACAGCGATAAAGGTGATGGTCAGCCCCAGAGCAATTTGCAGCAAGTTGGTCGGCAGTGCCAGCCCAACAAAGGCACCCACGATGCTAAACGTGGAGGCAATCAGGGCCACGGGCAGCGCCAGGCGCAAATTGGCCAGGTTGGCCTTCAACAGGCCCGGCCCGGCGGCCAGCGCTCCCGCGAGGGCCACGATCAATCCCGCCCCCCGGACAAAATCCAGGTGGAAGGGAAAGAAGCTTCCGACGATTGGAACAAACAGCACGCCGCCCCCCACACCAGCCATAACGGCCACGATACCCAGGGCAAAACAGGTGGCCAGCAGGATCAAGGGCCAAACCCACCAGGGCAAACCCGGTGTTCCCGCAGCCTGGGCGACAGCATGGGCGACCTGTGAATTATTGGCCATTTCCATTAACATGCTTGCCTTGGCAATTATTCCTTCCAACATATTCCTTCCCCCGCTTATCTACAAAAATTTTTATTTTTACCTAAATCTCCTCGTTTGTTTAACCAACTCCCGGGCACAACCGTCCCGAGACGGTATATAGCTGTTTTTAACTTTTCCATTGACCACCTGCGACGCAACCGCCTATCACCGCTAAATTTTCTCCCGCATCCCCCCTTTTAATGTTTATTAATAGCTGAAGAATGTGATATAATTAATTTGTCTGGTTTTGTACTCAACCATTAATGTGAAAAAAATCATATTCACCATTATCATACATGCACATATCATGCCAGCAATAAAATGCTTGTTAACGACACATTCTACCGCCCCCGGCATAAATATGCCGGCTGAGATTGTTCAATATTAGACAATCCGGTGGACAAAAGGCGGGAAGACGCTTGTGAACTGCTCTACAATACACAATCAATTGTCTAATATCAAACAGTTAATTGTCTGTTTATATACATATTAAACCCATTCGGCCTTGCCGGCAATTAGGGGAGAGCAAAAAAATGAACAAAATTAACAATCTGGTTAATGGTTTCACTGGCAAGAGCCTGCGCTTTCAATTTATAATTGTGATAGCTACCCTCTTGCTCATCCCCGTGCTGGTAATGATGTACGATTTTTTCTTTGCCAGCCGCAGCGACGAGGCCATGCTGCGGGAGCGGGAGGAAAAGCTGGGCTCCGTCATTGAAACAGTGGTTATACCGGGCATTAAAAACAACATCCACGCTTACCTGCAGGGCGTGGACATCACCACTTTAAGTTCCACCGAGCGTACCAAGTGCCTGAAAGCAGCCTTCGAAGAAGCTGCTAAACCACTGGTACCGAGCAACCCCGGGGTACGCTTCGGCCTGTACGTGCCGGAAAACGGCAAGATTTTTGTACAAGGCTTCCTGCACCAGTACCGTGTATTGAGTCCTTCCGAACAAGTGAAAAGAGAAAAGCGCATCATGCACGAAGCCCGCAGCGGGCTTATCGCTGTGGCCGCCAGCGGCCAGCCGCTGTCGCGTTTAACCAGCAGCTTAAACGACGAAACTTACGAGTACCTGGCACCGGTATTCATCGACAACAAGCTGGTGGCCGTGGCCTGGGCGGATGAACGCATACACCCCATTTTCACGCAAAGCAGGTATTTCCGCGCCGTAACACGCTACTTCACGTTGTTTGCCTTTGTCATCGGCGCTCTGGGTGCGCTGCTCATCGTGCACAACCTGACCAGCGGCGTGAGCAAAATAAAAGAAGGCCTCAGCGCCATGGAAAAGGACATTCACCGGTCCATACCGCCCTTGTCGGGAGAGATAGGTGAAATCGCGCGGGCCATTAACAAAATGGCCCTGTCGGTGGCGGAAAAGGAAAAGCTGGAAGAAGAATTGCGCCGCTCAGAAAGGCTGGCCGCACTGGGCCGGCTGGTTACCGGCGTGGCTCACGAGCTGCGTAACCCCATAGGCATCATTAAGACCACCGTCCAGCTAATGGAAAAGGACCTGCCGGCGCAAAGCGAAGTTCACCAGTATATCAAGGTAATTAACGAACAAATTACCCGCCAGAACGGGATAATCCAGGAACTCCTTGATTTCGGCAGGCCAAGCAAGCACGTGGTGCAAAGTACGTCCATCAATACGCTGCTGGAGAAGGTGCTTGTCTTCACATCCACCATGCTGAGGCAGCACCGCATTCAGCTGGAACAGCACCTGGACGCCGGCCTCCCCCCCGTGGAAGTCGACGCCGAGCGCATTAAGCAGGTTTTTGTGAATTTAATCCTTAACGCCGTGCAAGCTATGCCTGACGGGGGTACGCTGACCATCAATACGCGTGCCGATGAAAACTGGGTTTACATCGCCTTTACCGATACCGGTCAGGGCATTTCGCCCGAAGAAATAAACAGCATATTTGACCCGTTTTACACCACCCGGGAAAACGGCACCGGCCTGGGACTCTCCATTAGTCACCAAATCATCAAGAGACACGGCGGCCAAATAAACGTGGAAAGCACCATTGGCGCGGGCACCACGTTCACGGTCAAGCTGCCGTTACTCAGGGAAGTGGAGGAAGAAAACAATGGTACCGAAAATACTAATCATTGACGATGAGGAGCACATGTGCTGGGCTCTCGACCGGGCCATGCGACAAGAAGGGTACCAAACTTCGGTGGCCTATCGCGGGCAGGAAGGGCTGGAAAAAATAAAGGAAGACTCGCCGTCGCTGGTTATACTGGACTTGCGCCTCCCCGACATGGACGGCCTGGAGGTGCTGAAGAAAGCCAAGGAATTGAGCCCCAAGCTGCCGGTCATCATGCTTACCGCGCACGGCACCATCGAAACAGCCATCGAGGCCATGAAGATCGGCGCCGCCGATTATATCACCAAGCCCTTTGACCTGGATGAATTAAAGTTGGTGATAAAACAAAATTTATTACTAAGCCAGCTGGAAACCGAAGTTACTTTTTTGCGCTCGGAGTTGACCGGCAAGTACGGCAACATGGTGGGGCAAAGCAAAATAATGCAGGAAATCATCGCCCTGATAGAACGGGTGGCCAAAAGCAACGCCAGCGTGCTGATCACCGGCGAAAGCGGCACCGGCAAGGAAGTAGCCGCCGTAGCCATCCACCAAAACAGCCCGCGCTGCAACGCGCCCTTCATACCCGTCAACTGCGCGGCACTGCCCGAGCAGCTGCTGGAAAGCGAGCTTTTCGGCCACGAGCGCGGGGCTTTTACCGGTGCTACGTCGCGCAAACTGGGGCGATTTGAGCTGGCGGATAAGGGTACCATTTTCCTTGACGAGATAGCGGAAATGTCCCTCAACATGCAGGCCAAGCTGCTGAGGGTTTTGCAGGAAAAATCCTTCGAACGGGTAGGCGGCACGGAAACCCTTTCCGTGGACGTCAGGGTCATCGCGGCCACCAATCGCCAGCTGGACGAAGCCATCAAAAAGGGGCAGTTCCGGGAAGATCTGTTTTACCGGCTGAACGTGGTGAACATCCACCTGCCGCCCCTGCGGGAACGCAAAGAAGACATCCCCCTGCTGGCCAAACACTTTTTAAGCAAGATAGGTCACACCTACCAGGTGGAAAAAATATCACCCGAAGCCATGGAGCTTCTATGCAGCTACCACTGGCCGGGCAACATCAGGGAGCTTCAGAACGTGATAGAGCGCGCGGCCATAATCTGCCGCAGCAACACCATACTCCCCGAACACCTGCCCAGGGATCTTTACTCGCCCGCCAAGCCTTCGAGCAGCATAATCATCGATATTCCGGACGAGGGCATCTCCCTGGAAAACTTGGAAAAGGAGCTAATACTCAAGGCCCTGGAAAAGAGCGGCGGCAACCAAACCAAGGCCGCCCAGCTGCTGGGCATAACCCGCTCGGCCCTGCTTTACCGGTCACAGAAATACGGTATTATTTAAACGGTATTATTTAAGCCGTATGTTTTTAAAAAAAAATCACGGGGAAGCAGGATTTAAGAATTTTTATTCAGAATATTTCTAATCAAAGCTAAGTGAAATTTATCGCACATTCGGTGCAGTATAAAATGGTGGTGACTTATGAAGCAAATTGAAACTGAAAAAGGGATTGTAATTATTGAAGGGCCAGTTTCTCAAAGGTACCTAAACTCGCTGGAGATGGATAGTAATCTTAACAATTTCAGAAGCCCGGCACGGCAAAAAGAGGCTTTGGCAATTGTCGCCGGACTACCGGAGGGCATGGTTTATATCGCCCGCCACAAGCAAAGGATCATTGGCTACGTGCTGTTCCACTATCCCAACGAATACAGCCGTTGGAGCAGGCACCCGCGCATCCTTGAACTGGGCGCCATTGAAGTAAGCCGCAGCTGGCAGAAAAACGGTATTGCCAAAGCTTTGCTGCAGGAAGCCTTCAAGAACCCCTCCCTGGAGGATTACGTGGTCATCACCACGGAATTTTACTGGCACTGGGACTTGAAAAACAGCGGCCTTAGCGTTTGGGACTACCGGCGCATGCTGCAGAACCTTTTCGGGTCGGTGGGCTTCAAACGGCGTCACACCGATGATCCGGAAATCCTTGAACACCCGGCCAATATGCTCATGGTGCGCATTGGGAAAAACGTCAGCAAGCAGCATATCAACATGTTCGATGACCTTACGTACCAGCATTCCATATTCATGTAGCAAAATACGAAGGGGGCCTGATCCGCCCCCTCCTCTTTGTTTATTCCTTACATATCGCGGCGCCGTCAAGACGTCGCGGAGACTGGGTGCTTATCTCGCTTGTCCGGCACCAAATTGATGCGGCGCTCCTTGGGCTCAAACCCGATATATTCCTTGACCTTTTCCACCCTGGTGCGCAGGTCGCCGGTTATCACCTTGTAAGGCACGTTCATGATGTCCAAAAAATTTTTGATTTTCTGGTCCACCACTTCGGCAAACTTCTCGTCCTGGTAGCGAATGCCATCGCTTTCGCAGGCAAACTCCCGGGGCACGTAAAACACCTCGTAACCCGGCAGGTCCTTCATGGCCCACTCGTACAGCTTCATCAACGAGTATACTTCCTTGGGGCTCTTAAAATCGCAGCTCATTAAACCATACACGTAATTCAATATGGTGGCGTTATCGCAGAAAATGATGTCGCAGTGCTTAAGCTCGTTTTCCCTGCGTTTTTGGCCCTCATACAGCAAAAACTGCTCGAATATGCTGGTAGGTACGCCGAAACGGGCAATATAGGAGCGGGCGAATTCCAGGCAAACGTCGCTAATATATCCCGCCATGCTGTAGTCGACGTCCAATTGCTTACAGAGGGTGGTTTTGCCGGTTCCCGGCCCCCCCAAGATGGCAATTTTTTTCGGTTTCTTTTCCGGCATGCTCATCACCTCAAAGTAATAGTTCTGCAAGGCATAGACAATTCCTTTCAGGTAAGGGGAAAAACGTTTTTTTATGTTATACTTTTGCATGTATACAACCAGTAAAATGACTAAAGGCAAAGGAGCGCCGCGGCATGCCGGGTATCAAACTGGTCGTGTTTGATATGGACGGTACCATTACCAGGGAACGCAGTTCTTGGGAGTACCTGCACCGCCGCCTGGGCATCTGGGAGGGGCAGGCGGAGAAATACCAGGAGCAATTTCTGGCCGGGGAAATCAGCTACGAGGAATTCTGCCGGCTTGACGCGGCCATGTGGCGCGGCCTCCCCCTGCAGCGGGTGGAAGCGCTGTTAAGCGAAATCCCGCTGCGCCGCAAGGCGGCGGAGGTGGTGGCAGCCGTCCGCCAGTTGGGTGCCAAGCCGGTATTGCTGTCTACCGGGCTCCAGCTGCTGGCTGACCGGCTGGCCGGCAGCCTGGGGTTCTGGTATGCCCTGGCCAACGAGCTGGTACACCATAGCGGCATATTGACCGGGCAGGTCGTGGTGCACGTCTGCACCCAAGACCCGCATAAAACCAAGGGGGCGCACCTGCGGCGCCTCATGGACAGGGTGGGGGCCTCCCCGGCCGAGACAGTTACCGTGGGCGACAGCGACGGTGACCTGGAAATGTTCCGGGAAGCAGGGCTGGCCGTGGCTGTCGACCCGGCTGCCGGCAGTTTACCGGTTCTCCGCGAACAGGTTCCCCGCCTGGTCACGGTGCGGCATTTGGCACAAGTGATTCCCATGCTTTATGACCTGAAAGGTGAAAAATAATTTTTCCCGGCAGCCCCTGTACATGTTGACTGTTATTACCACTTATATTAAAATTAACACAAAACCTTGAGCTTTATTTCACATTACCCAATGGAGAAGAGGAGCTAAAGGAGAGGCTAAAGGGATTGAAAGCGCGGCTCAAAATAATAGTGAATTGTTGCGCGCATGATTGAACTTTTTTTCACAAATCAAGAAAGGGGTGCGAACGTGCCGGATAAAAAACAAGTCAAAGAGTTGATGGTTCCCGTGGAAGACTACCCCAGGGTTTACGATACCGACACCCTGCAGGACTGTATCAAAACCCTGAAAAAATCTATTGAGGTAGGCAAGGGATACCGCTCGCTGCTGGTGTTCAGCAAAACCCGTAAAGTGGCCGGCGAAGAAGAACTGGTGGGCATTTTAACCGTCAGGGACATTCTCAACGCCATCAAGAGAAATACAATGTTATACAGCGAAAAGGAGCTGTACTCCATGTCCTGGGCATTGTTTTTCCGCCACGAGCCCTTGAAGATCGTCGTAAGCAACAAAGCCGGGGAT